>JBOHOS010000671.1:0-9057 GCA_050731295.1 Nitrospiraceae bacterium
GCCATCGTCGGAGTAAAAGACTCGCGTCAGGCCGGGCGGAGCGATCCGGATCAGCTCCCGCGCCAGCTCGATCGCCGGCGGACTCGATAGTCCCAGCAAGGTGCTATGGGCAATCGCCTTGAGCTGAGACCGGAGCGCACGATCCAGAACGGGATGCCGGTGCCCGTGCACATTGACCCAGATCGATGAGACCCCATCGAGATACCGCCGTCCCTCGGTATCGATGAGGTAGGCGCCTTTGCCGCCGCTGATAATGACCGGCTGCTCCCGCTCCCATTCCTGCATCTGCGTGAACGGGTGCCACAGATAGGCGCGGTCCCAGTCCGTCAACTGTTGCGTCCGAGTGTAATGCGCGGTGCTCATGAAGAATGGATCGCGATCAGCGGAGAAGTACGCAATTATAGCGCAAACAATCCCATCCAATGGGCATTATTCTTTTTTGACAACACCGGGAGCAGTCCATATAATGAACTGATTTTTTTGAATGAGTCGGGATTTGCAAAGCCACATCCGGAACTTTTCCATTATCGCTCATATCGATCACGGGAAATCCACCCTCGCTGACCGATTTCTTGAGACGACGGGCGCTGTCACAGCCCGTGAATTCCGTGAACAGATTCTTGACGCAATGGATCTCGAGCGTGAACGAGGGATCACGATCAAGGCCCATGCGGTGGCCATTCGCTACCAGGCCGACAACGGCCAGACCTATGCGATGCATCTGATCGATACCCCCGGACATGTCGATTTCACATACGAGGTCTCACGGAGCCTGGCGGCCTGTGAGGGCGCGCTGCTGCTGGTCGATGCGACACAAGGCGTGGAAGCGCAGACGATTGCGAACGTCTATCTGGCCATCGCCAACAATCTTCACGTGATTCCGGTCATCAACAAGATCGATCTGTCGAGCGCAGACATCGACGGCGTCAAACACCAGATTCACGATGTGCTCGGTCTGGATGTGAAGGACGCCTTGCTGGTCAGCGCGAAAGAGGGGCGGGGAGTCCGCGAAGTCCTGGAAGCGATCATTGCCCATGTCCCTTCGCCGTCGGGAAACCCGGACAACCCGTTGAAGGCGCTGGTCTTCGACTCGTGGTTCGACAATTACCAGGGCGTCATCGTGCTGACGCGCGTGATCGACGGGATGATTCGTCCCGAGATGAAGATTCGCGTCATGTCGAATGATAAGGTCTTTGAAGTCACCGAAGTCGGCCAGTTCACGCCCAAGCGAACCAAGATCGAAGCGCTCGCCACGGGAGAAGTGGGATACGTGTGCGCCAACATGCGGGAAGTGGCGGACGTCAAGATCGGTGATACGTTGACCGACGCCGCCCGCTCGACCGATGCGCCGTTCCCTGGCTATAAAGAGGTCAAGCCGCTCGTCTTCTGCGGCTTGTATTCGACGGACACGGCCAAATATGAAGATCTGCGCGACGCGCTGCAGAAACTTCGTCTGAACGACTCGTCGTTTGTGTATGAGCCCGAGACATCGTTGGCTCTGGGATTCGGGTTCCGATGCGGATTCTTGGGCCTTCTGCATATGGAGATTATCCAGGAACGTCTCGAACGGGAATATGAGCTCACGCTTATTACCACCGCTCCGACGGTCGTCTATCGCGTTCACACGACAGCGGGCGAGACGTTATCGATCGATAATCCGGCCAAGTTGCCGCCGCCCTCCGCGATCGACCGCTTTGAGGAGCCGTTCATTCGTGCGACGATCATCAGTCCCGAGCGGTATGTCGGCAATATTTTACAGTTGTGCCAGGAACGGCGTGGCGTGCAGCACGGGCTGCACTATCTCGATCCCACGCGTGTGATGTTGACGTATGAATTGCCGCTCAACGAAGTCATCCTGGACTTTTTCGATAAATTAAAGTCCAAAACGCAGGGCTACGCCTCGCTGGACTACGAATTGATCGGCTATCGAGAATCTGAACTCGTAAAGCTCGACATCTTGCTGAACGGTGAAACCGTGGATGCATTGTCGTTTATCACTCATCGAGAGAAAGCTCAGAGCCGCGGCCGCCAGCTTGCCGAGAAGATGAAGGAATTAATTCCCAAGCAAATGTTTGAAGTGGCCATTCAAGCCGCGATCGGCAATAAGGTGATCGCCCGGGAGACGGTCGGGGCGTTAAAGAAAAACGTGACCGCCAAATGCTACGGCGGCGATATCAGCAGGAAACGGAAACTGTGGGAGAAACAGAAAGAAGGCAAAAAGCGCATGAAGCAGGTCGGTCGTGTGGAAGTGCCGCAGGAGGCCTTCCTGGCGCTTCTGAAAGTGACCGGAGAATGAGCCTGGATCCCAACCAACCACACGCCGAGGAGGCCGGCGCTCCGTCGGCCGAGACGGTTCCGGACACGGTGGTCGAAGCCGTCGCGGCACGCCCTCGCAAGTCGATTCTGCGGGAATATGCCGAGGCGATTATTCTCGCCATGCTGCTGGCCTTCGCCATCCGCGTCTTTATCGTGCAGGCGTTCAAGATTCCGTCAGGCTCCATGATCCCCACCCTGCTCATCGGGGATCATATTCTGGTCAGCAAACTGTCCTACGGTTTGCAATGGCCCAGTGACTGCAAGCTGCGCATGAGCTTTCCACCGGTCACCTGCTATACCACTAAAACCCTCGTGGCCTTCGGGGAGCCTCAGCGCGGAGACGTGGTCGTCTTCCGGTATCCCGAAGATGAAGAGAAAGATTTTATTAAACGGATTGTCGGGCTGCCGGGAGAACACATCGAGATCCGTAACAAGACCGTGTACATCAACGGACGGTCGACCGATGATAGAGGTCACACCCAGCGAGTCGATCCGGGAACTATTGACGGATCAATCAATCCTCGCGATAATTTTGGGCCGGTGACGGTTCCGGAGGGATCGTATTTCGTGATGGGGGATAACCGGGATCAAAGCCTCGACAGCCGGTTCTGGGGGTACGTGCGCGCTGAAAAGATCCGCGGCAAGGCCTTTCGGATTTATTGGTCTTGGAGCGGCCATGGGAATTGGAAGCAGTGGGTGCGATGGGAGCGGCTCGGCAAGGCCATCCGGTAGGGGCGATGCCATGAAACTGGGGAAGACCGGAGCCGGTGAGCGGATGCGACCGAAAGACGGCCGGTCTCTTCCATCTCCGAATCCACAGACCTTGCAGCGACACATCGACCGTTTTCCCCACGCCAGCGTGCTCGTGGTCGGCGATCTCATTCTGGATCATTACATCTGGGGCAAGGTCAGCCGCATCTCACCGGAAGCTCCGGTTCCGGTCGTGCACGTGGAGTCCGAATCGCTGCTGCTCGGAGGGGCGGCCAACGTCTACAACAATATTCTCGCTCTGGGAGGCCGAGCGGATATTTGCGGAGTGGTGGGCGCCGATGAGGGGGGTCGGCGGCTGCTCAAGGAACTGGGGGTCCGCAGGCATGGACGGGGTGGCGTCGTCATCGATGCGGATCGCCCGACCACGCGAAAGACGCGCGTCCTTGCGCATAATCAGCAGGTGGTCCGCTTCGATATTGAGCGACGGACCGAGCTCAAGACGCCGCTTCAGCGCCGTCTTGTTCGGTATGTTGAATCCCGTGTACGCGAAATTTCCTGTCTGGTCGTCTCGGATTACGCCAAAGGGGTGGTGACCGCTTCTCTCATGGCCGAGCTGGTACGGCTCACGTCGCTTCGCCGGATCCCGATCATCGTCGACCCGAAAGTGGAGCACTTCGCGTACTACAAGGGAGTGACGGTCGTGACGCCCAATCATCTCGAGGCCGGCCAGGCGGCCGGCGTCCATGGCGATGACGACCGTTCGATCAGTCATGCCGGGGAAACCATCCGTCAACGGCTCGGCTGTCAATCCGTTCTCGTGACGAGAGGGGAGAAAGGGATCAGCCTGTTCGAATCCGATGGGACGAGTTTTCATATTCCCACCATGGCCCGGCAAGTCTATGACGTCACGGGAGCCGGCGATACCGTCATCGGCACCTTGGCGCTGGCGCTGGCCACTGGTGCGTCGGTACGAGAAGCGGCTGTGCTGGCCAATCAGGCTGCAGGGATCGTGGTCGGCATGGTCGGCACCGCGACGGTGAGCGCGAAACAGCTCGCTGAGGCCATCACGCATGCCTGACACCACCCGATCCGTGACGGTGGTCATTCCCGCCCGGTTTGGTTCCTCGCGCTTCCCTGGGAAACCGCTGGCGATGCTGGCCGGAAAGCCTGTGATCCAGCAGGTGTACGAGCATGCCGCGATGGCGCCGGGAGTGGACCACGTGCTGGTAGCGACCGACGACGCCCGCATTTACGAGACCGTCAAGACGTTTGGTGGAACCGCCATGATCGTTGACGGAGACTTTCGGACCGGAACCGATCGCGTGGCGGCGGTGGCCCGACAACGTCCCGGGCAGACGTTTCTGAATCTCCAGGGCGATGAGGTCATCCTGCATCCGGGCCTCCTCACGGATCTGATCGCCCCGTTTCTCGAAAGCGGAGCGGAGATGGGAACCTTGAAGAGACGTCTGGCCTCATCCGAAGATGTGCGCAACCCCGGAATCGTCAAAGTCGTGACTGATCGGGCCGGCGCCGCGCTGTATTTTTCGAGAGCCATGATTCCCCACGTTCGTGATGCGCGCGCGGTGGATGTGGCAGCCGATCCGTATTATATGCACCTGGGGCTCTACATCTACACGCGGCAGACGTTGCTGCGCTTCGGTGAGCTGCCGACCGGCAGACTGGAGGAGGTGGAGAAGCTGGAGCAATTGCGAGCGTAGGAACACGGGATTCCCATCAAAGTCTGGGAAACGACGCACCCGTCGCTCCGGATCGACACGCCTCAGGATTTGAAAGAGGCGACCGCTGTGCTCGAGCGCCAAGACCGGCGGCAGGCCACCGCTCGAAGTAGCAGACAACTGCTGTGCCCGGGCCCAACCTTCATGAGAGGGTGACGCTATGAGCAAATTCATCTTTGTCACAGGAGGGGTCGTGTCCTCCCTTGGAAAAGGGCTGGCCTCCGCCTCCATGGGCAATCTCCTCGAAAGTCGGGGGCTGAAGATTACCTTCCTGAAGTTGGATCCCTACATCAATGTTGATCCGGGCACCATGAACCCGTATCAACATGGCGAAGTGTTTGTGACCGACGACGGAGCAGAGACGGATCTGGATCTGGGGCATTATGAACGCTACACTTCCTTGACGCTGACCAAAGACAACAATTACACCACCGGCCGGATCTATCATTCCGTGATTATGAAGGAACGCCGTGGAGACTATCTTGGCGGCACGGTCCAGGTCGTCCCGCATATCACCGATGAAATCAAGCAGGCGATCGTCACGGTCGCCAAGGGAACAGATGTGGCGATTGTAGAGATCGGCGGCACGGTCGGCGATATTGAAAGCTTGCCGTTTTTAGAAGCGATTCGCCAGATGCCCTATGATGTCGGGCGGGACAATGTGCTGTATGTTCATTTGACGCTGGTCCCGTATATCGGCGCCGCCGGGGAGTTGAAGACCAAACCGACGCAGCACTCCGTCAACAAGCTACGCGAGATCGGCATTCAGCCGAATATCTTGCTGTGCCGCACCGACCGCTATCTGCCGCCCGATCTCAAAGAAAAAATCGCGTTATTTTGTAATGTTGAAAAGGGCGCGGTCATTACCGCCAAGGATGTGGAGACCGTCTATGAGGTGCCCATCGTCTTCCGCAAGGAGGGATTGGATGAGCTCATCGTGCGGCTCCTGCATGTGGAGACGGGCCCGCCGAATCTCCGCGAATGGGATGCGATGGTGCAGAAGATCAAACATCCCAAGCATGAAGTCTCCATCGCGCTGGTGGGAAAGTACATCGGCTTGAAAGAGTCGTACAAAAGTCTTGCCGAAGCACTCATCCACGGCGGGATCGATCACGAAACGCGCGTGCACATTCACTGGATCGAATCCGAGGAAATTGAACGCCAGGGAACCGAACGCGTCCTGCGCGAGGCGGATGGTATCTTAATCCCGGGCGGCTTCGGGGTTCGCGGGATCGAAGGGAAAATCGAAACGATTCGATACGCGCGGGAACGAGGAATTCCATTTCTCGGTCTCTGTTTGGGCATGCAATGCGCCGTGATTGAATTCGCCAGGCATGTCGCCGGGCTGACAGGCGCGAACAGTTCGGAGTTTGACCGCACCACGCCGCATCCCGTCATTAACTTGATGCAGGATCAACGAACTCTGAGCGATAAAGGGGGCACCATGCGGCTCGGCGCGTACGGCTGCCGAATTACAGAAGGCACACAGGCCCACAAAGCATACGGGGTCTCAGATGTCAAGGAACGGCATCGGCACCGGTATGAATTTAACAATGCCTATCGTCAGGTCCTCACGACCCACGGACTGGTGCTCAGCGGCCTGTCGCCCGACGACCAACTGGTGGAGATCATTGAGTTGCGTGATCATCCCTGGTTCGTGGCCACTCAGTTTCATCCCGAATTCAATTCTCGTCCACATCGACCACACCCGCTGTTCAGTGGCTTTGTGGGAGCGGCGCTGCGGCGCAAATGCGGCCTCTAGAAGAGATGCTGAAAATGGCTTAGATTGTGATCCAATCGCTACGGTATCCAGCCGCTCACCAACTCGGCGGCGAGCACGTAATGAGCGTTCCGCGGTTCAGACTGACAGGTTCATGAGAGGAGTCCGTCGTGTCGCATGAAGTGGAACTGGGCGCTTTTAAAATCGGCGGAGCGCACAAGCATGTGCTCATCGCCGGGCCGTGCGTGATCGAGAGTGAACAGTTGGTGCTGGAGACCGCGCACCGGATTGCCGAGATCGCGCGCGCCTTGCGGATCCCCTATATTTTCAAATCTTCATATGATAAAGCCAATCGTAGTTCGATTTCGTCATTTCGGGGTCCCGGCCTGACGGCGGGGATAGCCGTATTGCGCAAGGTGAAAGACCAAGTGGGCGTTCCTATTCTGACCGATATTCATAGCGCCGCCGACGCAATGCAAGCGGCCGACGGAGCCGATATTCTCCAGATCCCGGCATTCCTGTGCCGGCAGACTGACCTGTTGGTGGCCGCGGCAAAAACCGGTAAGATTGTCAATGTGAAGAAAGGCCAGTTTCTTTCACCGTGGGAGATGGGCAATGTCGTAAAAAAGCTGGAAGAAAGCGGCGCGACGGGTATCCTCTTAACGGAACGTGGGTCGTCGTTCGGCTATAACAATCTCGTGGTGGATATGCGGTCGCTTCCGGTCATGCGCGGGTTCGGATATCCGGTCATCTTCGACGCGACCCATAGCGTTCAGTTGCCCGGCGGCGCAGGGACGCGATCGTCCGGTCAGCGCGAGTTCGTGGCCCCCTTGGCTTGTGCGGCAGCGGCCGCAGGGTGCGATGGGTTCTTCATGGAAGTGCATCCACATCCGGATACTGCGTTATCCGACGGTCCAAACATGGTGCCGCTCTCCCAGTTGAAACCGCTGCTGGAGCACATCCTGCGAGTCTGTGACGCGTCAGGCAAGGGTCCCCAGGTCATGCTATGAGTATCGGGCAGGGGAAACGAGTGCTGGAAATCGAGGCGCGAGCGATTGCCGCTCTTGTGGATCGCTTGGATAATCGGTTTAGCGACGCCGTGGATTTGCTTTATAGCTGTGCCGGTAAAGTCGTCGTGTCCGGCATGGGAAAATCAGGCTTGATAGGCCAGAAGGTCGCCGCGACGCTGGCCAGCACCGGCACGCCCTCCTTTTTCCTCCATCCGGCTGAAGGCATCCATGGCGATCTTGGGATGCTCGCGAGACAAGACGTGCTGATCGCGCTCTCGAACAGCGGGGAGACCGAAGAGCTGATCAAGCTGTTGCCGTTTGTCAAACGGATCAACATTCCGGTCATTGCGTTGACGGGTCGAGCCCAATCGACGCTGGCCAAGAACAGCGAGGTGGTGCTGGACGTCTCTGTCAGTGAAGAGGCATGTCCAATGGGATTGGCTCCGACCGCCAGCACGACGGCTGCGTTGGCCATGGGCGACGCGCTAGCCATTGCGCTGCTTCAACAGCGGGGTTTCAAAGAGGAAGATTTCGCCCAGTTTCATCCCGGTGGAACGCTCGGCCGCCGCCTGTTGCTCAAAGTGCGCGATCTGATGCATCAGGGGGAGGCGATTCCGCGAGTATTTAGCCACACGCCGGTCCGCGAGGCGATTCTCGAAATGACGACGAAGAAGCTGGGGATGACGACGGTCGTAGACACGACGGGACGCCTATCCGGTGTGATTACCGACGGCGACCTGCGGCGATTCCTGGAAAAGGGGATGGATGTGAGCGCGGCGCGGGCCGGGGACTTGGCAAACGGCGAGCCCAAGGTCATCGGCGCTGATGATCTGGCCGCGCGGGCCGTCCAAACTATGGAGCGCTATGCGATCACATCGTTGGTCGTGGTGGAAGATGGCCGCCTGATCGGTGTCATTCATCTCCATGATCTGCTGAGGAGCGGGGTCGTCTGAGTTGAGCGTGCGGGAGACATTCCGTCATGCGATTGACCGAAGCCAAACCGACAAGGTCTCTGCTCACCAAGCTGGAAGCTCAAGAAACCAACGTTAATCTTCCCAATCTCCTCACCGTCGCGCGCATTTTGCTGATTCCGGTCTTCGTTCTGTTATTTTTGACTCCCACCCCGAATCGATCCATCGCTGCCGCGTTGATCTTCGTCATTGCCGCCGTGACGGACCTGCTGGACGGATACCTGGCGAGACGTCGTTCTCAGGTGACGACGCTGGGCCGGCTTCTCGATCCGATCGCCGATAAACTGCTGGTTCTTTCCGGTCTCATTCTCCTCGTTCAGTTCCAACGGGTAGGGGCCTTCGTCGCGATTCTCATCATCGCCCGAGAAGTGGCGGTTACGGGTATCCGCGGAGTCGCGGCGTCTAAGGGAGTGGTCCTGTCGGCCGAGACGACGGGCAAATACAAGATGACTACTCAAGTCGTGGCCATTGTCGTCCTCATCCTCGAAGAGAGTCTTCCTCTTCACTGGAATCTCCACGTAATAGGGACGGCGTGCCTGTATGTCGCGCTTGCCTTGGGTCTTATTTCAGGCATGGGGTACCTGCTGCAATTC
>JBOHOS010000672.1:0-1771 GCA_050731295.1 Nitrospiraceae bacterium
CGATGACGCCGGCCATTTCTGCGATTGTAGGTGAGTCAAAGAGCAATTGAACGGGCAAGTCTAGCTCGAACCGCTTGATCACCCGGGAGATAATTTGCGAAGCCAACAGGGAGTCGCCGCCCAAATCAAGAAAATTGTCCTGAGTTCCGACTTCGTCGAGGCACAGAACCTCCTTCCAGATCTCCGCGAGTTCTTTCTCAAGCGGCGTTCTTGGAGCGACCAAGGGTGTCTCGAGCGCGGGTCTGGATCTCTCAGGAGGCGGAAGCGCGTTGCGATCGACTTTACCGTTCGTTGTCCTTGGCAATCCGTCCAAAAACACAAACGCCGACGGCACCATGTAGTGGGGTAATCTTGCCGTTAGAAATCTTCTCAGCTCCCCCACCCGGGTATTTCCCTGCGGGGTCGAGGCCACGTAGGCGACCAGGCGTTTGCTGTCCCGCCCTTCCCCGCGGGCTGCGACAACGGCCTCACGGACGCCCGGATATTGACGGACAACTTTCTCGATCTCTCCGGGCTCGATGCGGAAGCCACGGATCTTTACCTGGTCATCGGCACGCCCAAGAAACTCAATGCTCTCATCCGGAAGATATCGGCCCAGGTCTCCGGTTCTGTACAAACGCGCTCCTGGCTCCTCGCTAAACGGGTCGGGAATGAACCTTTCGGCCGTAAGATCAGGTCGTTTGAAATAACCGCGGGCCAACTTGCCGCCGATGTGCAACTCGCCAGAAACGCCAGGCGGGACCGGTTCCATCCCGCCGTTGAGCAAGTGCACCTCCTTGCCCGGCAGCGGTTGTCCCAATTGGACGGTTACCGCCACATCTTCGCGCCGGCATTTCAAGAGGGTCGCGCTGGGAGCTTCCGTCGCCCCATAATACATACTCAACTCGGCGGAGAGGCGGGAAAAAAATCTCCTTCGAAGCTCGGGCGTCAGGGCCTCCCCGAAGCACACAACGTGCCTCAGGCTAGGGCAATTCTTTGCTTCGGGCTCTTCCAGAAAGGCGCCCAACGTAGAGGGCGTCAACGTGATAATGCTGATTCCGTTGGCAGCGATAAATTTGGCCAGATAGGCGCTGTCCTGTTCAGTCCCTGGAGGCGTTATAAACAATTGAGCTCCCGTGAGAAGAGGCCAGAAAACTTCTCGGCTGAAGAGGGTAAAACTAATCGAGCTTTTCAAGACGTGCCGGTCATCCGTCGACATCTGATACAGGGCATTCTCGTGCGACACTCGAGTCTCGCGCTCGCGATGGGGCAGCATGACGGCTTTGGGTTCGCCCGTGGATCCAGAAGTGTAGATCAGAAAGGCAAGGTTCCCATCGTTTAACCTGGTTTCGAGCGGTTCGCTGCTCTTGTCGGCAATACTGTTCCAATCGCTATCCAGACAGACCGCGTGAGCCTCATGCGGCGGAAGAAATCTCAAAAGTCGCTGTTGCGCCAGGATCACCGCCGCTGGCGTATTGTCCAGAATAAAGGACAGACGCTCCTGCGGCTGTGACGGATCCAAAGGAAGATAGGCGCCGCCCGCTTTAAGAAGCCCGAGGATCGCCACTACCAATTCTATCGAGCGCTCCATGCAGACGCCTACGGGCACTTCAGGGCCGACACCGAGCGCTTTCAGGCGATGCGCCAACTGGTTCGTGCGATGATCCAACTCGCGATACGTCAGAGACTCGCCTTCGAAGGTTACGGCGAGATTCTCGGGAACGTCCCTGACCTGGGCTTCAAAAAGCTGCGGAGTAAACATAGATCCCTAAATTTTTAAGCTGCCCGATGC
>JBOHOS010000673.1:0-1742 GCA_050731295.1 Nitrospiraceae bacterium
GCTGAGCTTGATGGGATGGTTCCCTGCTCTGCCGATACACGCGGCGGATCAACCATCGGCAAAGTCGACTCCTTCCGCTCCGGCGGAAGGGCTGAACATTGCGTCGGGCGCTGCCGAAGACACGTTGAAGGCCTGTCTCGTTAGAATACCCAAGGACGCCAGCGCCGGTCAGCGTATGATGGCTGAGCAAGGCTGCGAGCGCGACGAGGGAACTCGGGGGCTGATCGACGCGGTGCCGGGTCGCTTAGCACCCATCTGAGCGACAGACGATCGGGGCGGCAGAAAGACAGTCTTCCTGCCGCCCCGTTGTTTGTTTGGCGGATCAATCCTACTAGGCCGCAATGGATGACAATTTACACGCCGAACTCGACCTCATCCTCATCTTCAGCGCCTTCGGGATTGCCTTCGGACAGCGAGGCATAATGGCGCGCCCACGACAAATAAATGTCTCGACTGTCTCGCATGACGTCGGCGCCCTTGACGAGCTTCTCGGCCAACTCGGCATCTTTTCCGCTCGCCTGGATTTCCGCTGCGCGACCCTCCAAGGCCGTGGAGAACGCCGTCATCGACGCTGTGATCTCACTGATTAACTGCCTGACCTTGTTGTCTTCGCTGTCCATTTGGAATTCTCCTTGCTGAGCCCAGCCCAATCATTACTGTTTGTAAAGAGAGCGGCCGCTGTCAGAACCCTCGGGGGGCTGCGGATAGAGTTGATCGAGTCGTTCGATCAGAGGCTGTGCTGCAGGCGTGCTGGGCCGTGTAGCCTCGCTGGCTGGGTGGTCCCAGGTTAAGGTTTGGATGCCCGCGTCCGTCAGCACACTGCGGATGGTCTCTGCCATCGCCTCGAGCGTTACCTCGGTCCAAGGCCGGAGGTCTAAGACCCGCTCTTCCGGCTTGGTGGGCGGAGGGCCATCATCAATAAGCGACCAACACCGGTTGAAGATCGTAGCGCGCAGCTCTTCCGGCACGTTGAACCGGGAAAGCCGTGCGGTGCAGAGTGCCGCCACCAAAAGGACGAACTGAAGATCCGGCATGTCGGGGCGGTCAATATCGAGCGTCTGCATGGTTGTCGTCTCTCACAACAAGGCTTTAAAGACCTTCCCGCGGTTCTCGGCCAGGTCAGTAACGGTTGGCTCAGGCTTCGGCATGAATTTCAAAAAACGCATCGACGCTTTCAAGTAACCGGGCTTTGATTTCATCCGGCGTGCCGTTCATGACGTGCAATGCCATGTTGCCCTCCGATCCGTCCGGCAGGGTGACGGACACCTGCGGGTGCGCCAGTTCAGGAGCCGTGCCCTTATCCAGCCGCATCCCGTAGCCGAGCGTATATTGCGGCCTCCCGAGCGTGGGGTTTGGTCTTTGGTTTGCCATGATTCTCCTCCTCTCACATCACAGGTTTTCCTCAGCTTTTCGACGTTCAACAAAAGGGTCCTGTGTCGTGAGGCACTGAATGGTTTACTTCGGTCCGTCAGACTTCTTTTTGTAGTCTCCCAGGGCCGCCTTGATCGCATCCTCCGCCAACACCGAGCAGTGGATCTTCACTGGTGGAAGATTTAACTCCTGCACGATGTCGGTATTTTTGATGGCGCCGGCTTCCTCGATCGTCTTCCCCTTTAGCCATTCCGTGGAGAGACTGGAGCTCGCGATCGCGGAGCCGCAGCCAAAGGTTTTAAACTTCGCGTCCACGATCTTGTCGTCCTGCACCTTGATCTGCAACTTCATGACGTCGCCGCACTCGGGCG
>JBOHOS010000674.1:0-5225 GCA_050731295.1 Nitrospiraceae bacterium
GGGTACAAGACTCGAAAAAACAAATCGACCGATAAGTTCATCATTACCCGTCGGAAGAAGTAAGAGCGAGGAGAACGCATGCCGAGATCAGTCAGTAAAGGGGCCTTTGTGGATGAGCACCTGCTCAAGAAGGTCGCGCAGATGAATGAAACCAGGGATCGCAAGATCATCAAGACCTGGTCTCGTCGATCGACCGTGACCCCGGACATGATCGGTCATACATTCGCCGTCCATAACGGCAAGAAATTCATTCCTGTGTTCGTGACGGAAAATATGGTCGGCCACAAACTCGGTGAATTCGCCCCGACCCGGTTTTTTAAAGGCCATGGTGCTGCAAAGACCGAGAAGGCCGTAGCCCTGAAATAACTCAACACGATTCAGCGTGAGTGTCCGGCGCAGTGTCGCTCGGGAATCATCTCCGGTTGACGATCCGCTGATCACCTCTCGCACAACAGTTAAGGTTGACATGGCTGAGGCAAAAGCAGTTTTACGATATGTTCGGATCGCTCCGCGCAAGGCGCGGGCCGTCGTGGATTTGATCCGTGGCCAGCAGGTGCTGCAAGCGTTGGCTGTCTTGAAATACACCTCTCGCGCCGCGGCCAAAGTTGTGGAAAAGGTGCTGCGGTCCGCGGTCGCCAATGCCGAACAGAAGGAATTGGGTGATACGGATGGCATGTGGGTGTCAAAGGCCTATGTCGACGGCGGCCCCACATACAAGCGATTCAGAGCGCGATCGATGGGGCGGGCAAATTCGATCCACAAGAGAACAAGCCATATCACGGTTATCGTGACGGCATCCGAAGCAGCGGAACGAAAATAAGGCGGTCGCCCGGTTTACCTCCGGGCAGCGAGGAGTCGCGGATCTATGGGACAAAAAACGCATCCGGTCGGTTACCGGCTGGGCTATAACCGCGTCTGGAGTTCCCGCTGGTATGCGGGGAAGGATTTTGCCAAACTGCTCCATGAAGACATCCAGATCCGAAAAATGGTCAAGGAGAAGCTGTACCATGCGGGGGTCTCGCGCATTGAAATCGAGCGGTCGGGAGATCAAACGCGCGTAATCATCCATACCGCCAGGCCCGGGATAATTATCGGCCGCAAAGGTGCGGAAGTAGACAAGCTCAAGGCCATATTGGAAAAAGAATATGGACGGCAAGTCTACATTACGGTGAAGGAGATCAAGAAACCGGAGCTTGATGCCCAGTTGGTGAGCGAAAATATCGCCGTGCAGCTTGAAAAGCGAGTGGCATTCCGCCGTGCCATGAAGCGCAGCATTGCAGCGGCCCTCAGGCTCGGCGCTCAAGGGATTCGGATTACCTGCGCCGGGCGTCTTGGTGGAGCCGAGATTGCGAGAACCGAGTGGTATCGGGAGGGTCGCGTTCCGTTGCATACCCTGCGAGCTGATATCGATTTCGGGTTCGCCGAAGCGCACACGACCATGGGCCAAATCGGCGTGAAAACCTGGATCTATCGGGGCGAAGTGCTTCCTCTTCAGGCGGCAAAGGCCGAGAGCGGGTTCGATAGAAGAGAGGCGCGACTCGGTTGAGCCCGGCAACGTTTCATCATTTCGGCATCTACGCCATGAGCTGGCTCAGTCACGGGTGGAAAAGCTGGATCAACGTCCCTCTGAGGAAAAGAGCAGGAAATGCTGGCGCCCAAAAAAGTTAAATTCAGGAAGATGCAAAAAGGGCGGATGCGCGGGAAAGCCTACCGGGGAGGGCAGATTACCCTCGGAGAGTTCGGGCTGAAGGCGCTAGAGCCCGGTCGAATTACCAGCCGACAGATTGAGGCAGCTCGTATTGCCATTACCAGGCACGTTAAGCGTGGCGGTCAGGTTTGGACCCGTATCTTTCCGGACAAGCCCATCACGAAAAAGCCTGCCGAAACGCGAATGGGAAAGGGAAAAGGAAACCCGGAGTTTTGGGTGGCGGTCGTTAAACCAGGGCGCGTGCTGTATGAAATGGATGGTGTGACGCTTCAGGTGGCGCAAGAGGCGCTTCGACTCGCAGCCCATAAATTGCCGGTGGCGACCAAGTTTGTGGTCCGAGGTGCGATGTGAAGGGTGGACGGGTTGACTCGGATCATTCCCGCGCTCGCGCATGATGCGCGATGACATGTGGCCGATAGGCATGAGCGGCAGGATCATCGGCGACACCGTAAAGATCCTAAAGAATTAAGCGGAGCGATGACGATCATGGAAGTAAAAGAACTTCGGGATATGGCCGATGCTGAGTTGACTGAAAAGGAGCAACAGCTCCAGCAGGAAGTCTTTAATCTTCGATTTCAGCTTGCCACGGGAAGGATGGAGAATCCCATGAAGATTCGACAGGCTCGGCGTGACCTGGCCCGTGTGAAGACGGTGCTCAATGAAAAGGCAGGTCACAGTAAAGGACGACGGTAATGGCGATGATTGGAGATAAGCGCCGGTATTGGTTCGGCAATGTGATCAGTAACAAGATGAACAAGACCGTCGTCGTAGCAGTCGATCGGTTGGTCCGGCATCCCGTGTATCACAAAGTGATGCGGCGTGTGACCAAATTGAAGGCGCATGATGAGCAGAACGCCTGTCAAGTGGGGGACCGCGTGAAGCTCCTCGAAACTCGGCCGATCAGCAAGCAGAAGCATTGGCGTGTCGTGCAAGTGATGGAGCGAGGTCAGCCCGAATCATGATTCAGAACTATAGCTATCTCGATGTGGCCGACAACTCCGGCGCAAAGCAGGTGATGTGTTTCCACGTCTTAGGCGGATCTAGGCGCCGGTATGGATCGCTCGGGGACGTGGTGGTCGTCGCTGTGAAGGAAGCCATTCCTCAGGCGACCGTGAAAAAGGGCGATGTAAGCAAGGCGGTTATCGTTCGAACAACGAAGGGTGTTCGGCGCGAAGACGGCTCTTATATTAAGTTCGACCGGAACGCCTGCGTGCTGATCAACGCGCAGGGGGAACCGATTGGAACCCGCATTTTCGGCCCGGTGGCAAGAGAGCTTCGATGGAAGAAGTTCATGAAGATCATTTCATTGGCTCCGGAAGTCCTGTAGTTGAGGCTTGAGACTATGAGCGCGCAGGTGATCGCGAAAACAAAAATCAGAAAAGGCGACACGGTGATGGTGATTGCGGGGCGCGAACGCGGGAAGACGGGCAAAGTCCTGTCTCTCCAGCTGCCCAAAGCCAAGCTGACGGTTGAGAAATTGAATATGATCAAGCGTCACACCAAGCCGAATCAGAAAACCCGGCAAGGCGGGATCATTGAGCGGGAAGCTCCGCTGGCGATCTCCAATGTCATGTTTTTGTGTGCCAACTGCAACAAGCCGGTCCGTTTGGGTATCAAAGCGCTGGAAGACGGTCGGCGAGTACGAATCTGCCGGAAGTGTCAGGAAGTGATCGAGAAGACATAGGAAGAGGACGATGGCGAAGACGGATAAAGGATCACCTGAGAAAACCTCGGAGAAGAAACCCGCCTCCAAGAAAGAGGCGCCGGCTGCCAAGAAGGACACTCAACAGGCGAAGGCTCAGGATGAGGCGCCGAGCGGACCGAGGGTCACTCCGCGTCTGAAGGACACCTATCGGCAACAGGTCATACCGGCATTGATGAAAGAGTTCGGATATAAGAATCCCATGCAGGTGCCGAAGGTCGAGCGGATGGTCTTGAATGTCGGCATGGGCGAGGCGATCCAAAACGTGAAGCTCTTGGAAAGCGCGACGGCCGAACTCGGCGTGATTTCCGGACAGCGTCCTGTCGTAACCAAAGCCAAAAAGGCGATTGCAGGGTTTAAACTTCGTCAGGGCATGCCGATTGGAGCGAAAGTCACGCTGAGAAGTGATCGGATGTATGAATTCCTGGACCGGTTGGTCAGTTTGGCGCTGCCCCGTATTCGTGATTTCCGTGGTGTCTCTCCAAAGGCCTTCGATGGGCGGGGCAACTATACGCTGGGGCTCAAGGAGCAATTGATTTTTCCGGAAATTAAATATGACAGCGTGGCGTCGATTCATGGGATGGACATCACGATCGTCACCACGGCGAAGACGAATGATGAGGGGAAGGCCTTACTCCGCCTTTTAGGGATGCCCTTCAGGTCATAGCGATTCACCTGGAGCGGCTGCCCGTACGGCTGTTCCATTTAGAGGATGGAGATCAGTTGTGTCAAGAAAAGCTTTGCGGCTCAAGGCGGTGACGAAACAAAAATTCCCAGTCAGAGAATACCACCGGTGTCCGTTATGCGGACGGGTGAGAGGGTTTCTTCGGCGTTTTCGGATGTGCAGAATCTGTTTTAGGTTTCTCAGCCTTCGAGGAGAGATCCCCGGGGTCACGAAGGCAAGTTGGTGATGTTCGGCGTGACCTTTTCTGTGTGAGGTTCAGACGATGATGACCGATCCCATTGCCGACCTACTGGTCCGGATTCAAAATGCCGTTCGACGACGGCATGCGACCGTCGCAGTTCCTGCTTCGAAGTTAAAGGCCGAAGTGCTCCGCGTGCTGAAAGCCGAGGGGTTTATCGGCGACTACGAGCGGCAGATCATCGATGGTAAGCCGGTGCTGAACGTGCAGTTGCGTTACGTGGGAGATGAGCAATCGATCATTATGGGCATGCGGCGCGTCAGCAAACCTGGTAAGCGGGTGTATGTCGGCCGTCGTGACATCACACAAATCATGAGTGGGATGGGCATGGCTATTATTTCCACCTCCAAAGGCCTCATGACGGACCAAGAGTCTCGGCGTGCCAGTCTCGGCGGCGAGGTGCTCTGTCACGTGTGGTAGGCCTTGCCGAAGGCTGGGCCGGCGTCGGTGCGTTGATTCGTGTCAGGTCGGATCGATTGCGGCGCTGTTGAGGCCTCAACGGATAAGCGAACTCAAGCTGAACGAGAGAATAGGGCAAAGTGTTATGTCACGTGTAGGTCGCAAACCCATTCCGATCCCTGCCGGAGTTGATGTCAACGTTGCGGATCGAACCGTCTCCGTGAAGGGTCCATTGGGCCGACTCGAATGGCTTATGGAGCGAAACCTGTCAGTTGCCGTGGGGGACGGCCATGTGCAGGTCGCTCGCTCTGCCGAAGATGCCAAGGTGAGGGCGTTACACGGATTGGCGCGCGCCGAAATCAACAACATGATTGTCGGTGTCACCAAGGGATATGAGCGGACATTGGAGATTACGGGGGTCGGCTATAAAGCGCAGGTTCAGGGGAAGTCCGTCAGCCTGAATGTCGGGTGTACGCATCCGGTCGTATACGAT
>JBOHOS010000675.1:0-3899 GCA_050731295.1 Nitrospiraceae bacterium
GCGACGCATGCCGAGCGCTCTTGACCTCCACCGGCCGCTCTCGTACACTTCCTCTCCCCATGGCAGCGCACAAACAGCCCCGAAGATCCCGCGCCGGCGAGGAGATCGCGGTGACCCACGACGAGAACTTCGATCAAATTTACCGGGATCACGCGGATCGGATCTACCGGTTCGCCCAGCGGATGTGCGGCCAGGCCGAGGACGCTAAGGATCTGGTGCAGGAGACCTTTCTCAACGCCTACCGCGGTCTCAAGGATTTTCGAGGCGAGGCCCAACTGGCCACCTGGCTCTATACCATCGCGTCACGGGCCAGCATCCGCATGCGCCGCAAACGGCAGGGAGCACCCGAGCGCGAACTGTCTCTGGAGGAATTTATCCCCACTTCCGAGGGTGAGTTTCAGTTGCAGATTCCCACGGATGGGTTGTCGCCGGAAGAGGCGTTGGCGAATAAAGAACTACGAGCCGCCCTTCGACACGCGATCCAAAAGCTCCCGCGAAAGTACCGGTTGGTCCTGGTCCTCCGGGATATGGAAGGACTCTCCGCGAAGGAGGTCGGGTCGATCATGAGCCTGAACGAGCGCGCGGTGAAATCACGGCTGCATCGGGCCCGCTTGTTCGTCAGGCGGGAGCTCAGCGCGCGCGGGATGGATGTTGAGGATCGCGCGGCCGGCCCGACCTCCGTTCTGAATAGACGGTGAATCAGCGGTGACGAACTGATCAGCCCAGGATAGAATGATGGTAAAAGCTCGACGCACCATGGCCGCACACCGGACACCACGCTCCACGGCTCGACACCGACATTCCAAGGCGGAATGCATTAAAATTCTTCGCAACCTGTCACCCTATCTGGACGATGAGCTCGCGGCGGAAGTCTGCCGCGAAATACACGCCCATCTCGGCGCCTGTCCGAACTGCGAGGTGTTTCTGGACTCGCTGCGCCAAACCATCGCGCTCTGCCGCCATGCCGAACCGGCCCCCCTCTCCCCCCCACTCAAAGCCCGGCTCCGGCGCCAGATCCTCAACGCGATCGGCCGAGCGAAGCCGGCACGGTAGCGGATTCGGATACGCATACAGTACAATTCATTGACGGCTTCTGACCTCGACGAGTTGATTCATGATATCGCCGGCACGATCCGGGCGTGAGCGTTGCCATCTCGGATGGATGCTCTACGGCTGCCTGATTCTGGCCGCGACGACAACCGGCGCCACTCCGCCGGTCGCCACGCTGGCCCCCGCCGACGCGAGCACCGAGGAGCGGGTCGTCGTGAAGATCCGGGCGCGGCAGTTTGAGCCTGCGCACGTGCGGCTTCATGCCGGACGAAAAACCACACTGGTGTTCCAGAACGAGGATGCGGAGTTGCATGCCTTTGCGCCGGGGAACTTTTTTGTCGGGGTGAATCTCAATATCAGCGGAAACGGCGCGCCCGAGTTCGGCGACCACGGGTTCAAGCGGGTGATCATCCCGTCGGAAGGGTTAGTTGAAATTCGTTTTGTGCCGGACCGCATCGGCGTTTATCCGTTCTCCTGCGACATGCCCGGACACGAGATGAAGGCCGCGCTCGTCGTCGAGGAATGACTCGGATCCCCCCGCTGCCGCCGCACGAACGGGTGCTCTGGCAAGGGCGCCCCTCTTGGGCCGATCATGCCGTGCTCTTTCTGTTCATGGCGGCCGCGTGTTTGCGAACGGCCCTGGCGTTCCGCGCCGGAGAATGGCTCACCGCCGCGCTGTATGTGCTGGCCATCGGCATCTTTTTCGGCATCGCCGCCGCCTTTCATTACGACGTGTACTACCAGATCAGCTCTCAACGAATCCGCATCACGTCGGGACTCTGGAACCCGCGTATGCGGGACATCCCGCTGGACCACATTCGATCCATTGCCGTCAAACGCGAACTGCTGAACAAATGGTTTGATCTGGGTTCCCTCGAGATCACTCCCCGCGACGGCACGGGCGAGACCTTCACGCTCAAAGGCGTGCCGGATCCCGATACCGTCAAGCAGCGCATCGACCGGCTGGCGGAGTGGTCCGGGCGGACGCCGGAGGCCCCTCTCTCCCGATGACGGCTCTCACTGCGCTCTTTCTCTTGGCTTGTATGGCGTGCTAGAGTAACCCTCTTTTTGGTTTGGCTATGGAGGACAGATCATGTATCGCTGCGGCGTCCGCTCTCACCCCATGATTCAACGTATTCCTTTAACACTGATGTCCTGTGCCGTCTTCAGCATCGGCGCAGGCTTCGTCCAGCCCACCGGCCATCCGGACGTGGTATACGCCGCCAAGGCAAATAGAAACGCGGCGTCCAGCGCGAAATCTTCACCGGCGGTGAAGACCGCCCGGCGCTATGTCGAAGCCGTAGCTTCCGGCGATCGGGTGTCGGCCGGGCGGCTTGATTTCGCGTGCCAATATCGGCTCGTGACGGCGGGAACGGGGCGTAAGGCAGCGTTTCCCCCCGAGACCGATCTGGCATACGGGGAGTGTTGGGACCGGCTCGAGCAGGTCCATGCGACGGCCGTCGATCGCAGGAATCGAGGGATGGACGCGATCTGGCCCGGACAAGATTCGCTGGTCTTCTTCTCCGAGGACCTGAGCCGTTACGCGCCGTCGTTTTTTGTGATGAGCCGGTTGGGAACAACCCCACCCGGCAGCGGTCTTCGAGCCGATGTGCTGGAGAGCTCGACCATTCCCGCGGCGTCTTTCAGGCTGCGCCAAGACGGGCCCACCGTCGCTGCGCCTGCGACGCGGGTGCGCGTGCGAATTTCCTATAAGGATCCCATCACGTCACCGATCAGCTATGCGCAGGACGCGTATAAATGGACCAATACCGTCAAACGTCCCAAGCAAGCGCTCAAGGCCGTGACGGTCGATTGGGTCGTCCTGACGGGACTCAAGAAATTGGGCTTTGCGGGTGACACGGCGGTGCTGAACGTGCCGGTGGCGAAGGCCGGAGAACCCGGAGGCCCCATCCCGTTTGTGACTGAATCCGGCGGCTACCTCGTCAAGTCGGCGGCGTGGTGGGAGCCGGCCGACACCCCCGGCTTGTTGATCGCGTCGGTCGGGCGCGCATCGCACTTTCCCGACCTGCGCGAGCGGATCGCCATGCTCAATCGCGTCCTGATCATCGATCCGTCCCAGCCCGATGCGCTCACCCTGCTGACGCGGGATCTGTACGAAACGCTCCTGAACGCCGCGACCGCGCTCCATCAGGTGCCGGTCGGCGATCCGGCCCTGGCGGCCCGTTTCAATGAGCTGTATTGGGACACCTATGCGCAGACGACGCGCATGGAGATCTCGCTGGGGATGGAAATGGGCGGCGTGGACAAGCCGACCCCGGCGGACTATTTGTATCGCCTGGTGCCCGCCATGGAAAAACTGGCGAAGGTTCGCCCGGAAGATCTGGAAAACCGGCTTCGTCTCGGTATCGTCTATCGGTGGAACAATGATCAACTGGCCGCCATCTACGCCCACGAGGCTTTGGTGAACGACATTTCACCGCAACGGCCCGACGTCAGGGCCCGAGCCTTGATCGAGTTGGCGTGGTCGCGGATCGCGCGGGTGTCATGGAATCGGACTTTTGATGATCCCGGGATCAACCAGGCCTACGCCGAGGCGGCGGACGCGTTCAAGCTGACGACGAGGCCGGTCGATAAGTTTGCCGCCGTCTACACCATGGCCTACAGCTTGCTGTTCACGCCCAACCGTGACAACCAGGCGGTCTTGGAGCAGTTGACGGCCGCAAAGGACTGGTATCTGAAATTGCCCGGATCCACGCCGGACTCTTGGCGGTACTTGCTGGCCAACGACAACATGAAAGGCTTGGTCGAAGCAGATCCGGCGTTCCAAACACTGCTCGCGGATCATGCCGCCGGCATGAGGCAGGAGGCAAGAGGTCAGGGGCTATAGG
>JBOHOS010000676.1:0-2859 GCA_050731295.1 Nitrospiraceae bacterium
GGCTTGAGCCACGCCGCTGACGAGCTGAAGGATGACGGCCCGCCGGTTCCCTTCCTGGGCGAACAGGTCGGCGCGACCCGCCTCATTGGCCCGGCGGATGCGCCCCCAAATGTCGAGCTCCCAGGACAGGTTCCCCTGTATGTAATAGTTGAACGGGTTGGGGAAGCCGGGCACAAGAAAATTGGTCATGCGGCCCAAGACCGGCGCGTTGACTTGCCCCGTCAATTGCGGCAGGAAATCCATCCGCGCGATGAGGAGACGCGACCCGAACTCTTCAATCGTCGCCACCGCGCGCCTCAGGTCTCTGTTTTCCTCCAATGCGATACGAATGAGCTTCTGCAATTCCTGGTCATGCAGCAACTCCCACCATGGCAGGTTGGCGACCGAGGTCAATTCCGCCTGTGTGCCTGCCATACGAAATGCGTCCGGCGTCGGCACGTCAGGCTGTTTGTAATCCGGTCCGACGGCGCAGGAGATCAGGACCAGCGACGACACGATCAGGACTAGACTGCGCATCAATGGCCTCCTTCCGCAGGCAGTGCCGCCGGAGCCGGGTGTGGCTCATGCATTCGTGGATCCGTCCGGCGGCCAACAAGTTTCCGGACCAAGACAAAGAACAGCGGCACGAAAAAGATCGCAAGGAACGTCGCGGCGATCATGCCGCCGAACACGCCGGTGCCGATGGAATGCCGGCCCGCCGCCCCTGCGCCCGTCGCGAGCACCAGAGGCACCACGCCGAGGATGAAAGACATCGACGTCATCACGATCGGGCGAAACCGAAGCCTGGCCGCCTCGATCGCCGCCTCGACGGCGGGAAGCCCGGCCTCGTATCGCTTGTTGGCGAACTCCACGATGAGAATCGCATTCTTCGCGGACAGCCCGATCAATGTGACCAGCCCGATCTGAAAGTAGATGTCGTTGGACATTCCCCGAAGCCACACGGCCAGGGCGGCCCCGAAGATGCCGAAGGGCACGGCGAGGATCACGCTGAACGGAACTGACCAGCTCTCATACTGAGCGGCGAGCACCAGAAACACCATGAGTAGGCCGAAGGCGAACGCCAAGAGCGATTGTCGCCCGACCTTAAGTTCCTGGTAGGAAATCCCGCTCCATTCAATCCCGTACCCCTGCGGGCGCAACACCTCTTGCGCGACCCGCTCCAGCGACTCGAGCGCTTGCCCGGAGCTGAACCCCGGCGCCGCGGCGCCCAAGACCAATGCCGTATTGAAACCGTTGAAATGCGTGACGGGGTCCGGCCCGCTGGTGTACTCCGTCGAGACCACCGTGTCGAGCGGAATCATGGACGGTCCTTGTCCGTTGACCGCGCGCACGTAGATCTTGGAGATATCTTGAGGACTCGATCGGTACTGTGACTCCGCCTCCGTCTGCACCCGGTAGACGCGGCCGAATTTGAGAAAATCATTCACGTACAGGTTGCCGAAAAACGCCTGCAAGGTGTCGAAGATCTCGGAGATCGGCACACCCAGGGCCTTGGCTCGTTCCCGGTTCACGTGAGCATGCACTCTAGGCGCGCTCACGCGAAAACTCGTCCCCACGGCCCCGATCGACGGATCCTGCCGAGCTTTGGCGACGAACTCTTGAGCGACCGCCGCAAACTTTTTGAAGTCCCCTCCGCTGGGATCCTGGAGCTGGAGAGAAAAGCCGCCCGTGGCGCCGATTCCCCGAATCGACGGCGCATTGAAGGCGAGGATGAGCGCTTCGGGAATTTTTGCAAATTCGCCGAATGCCGCCCCGATGAGAGCCTTCACGTGCTCATGCGGTCCCCGTTCATCCCAGTGTTTCAACGGCACGAACATCGTCGCGGCATTCGGTCCCCGCGTCCCGAACACGAAGTTTTGCCCGGACAAGGCATCCGTCGAGTGAATCGCCGGGTTGTCGAGAAAGTACCGTTCGACCTTGCTGAGGACCACGTCGGTTCGCTGCTTGGAGGCGCCGTCGGGAAGCTGGAAGACTGTGATGAAATAGCCCTGGTCCTCATCCGGCAAGAAGCTGGACGGAATCGTCCTGAACAGACCGACCGCGATGAAGGCAATCACCCCGAAGACGGCCAGGGACAGCATCGACCGCTTGAGCACCGTGCCCACGCCGGCCGTATAACGAGCCTGGGTCCAATCGAAGAACCGGTTGAAGACGCCAAACACCCCCCTGCGCGGGCCATGGCTCGGCTTCAACACCAGCGCGCACAAGGCCGGACTGAGCGTCAACGCGACGACCCCTGAAATGGTCACCGATAAGGCGATCGTGATGGCGAATTGCTTGTAGAGCTGCCCCGTGATACCGGCCAAGAAGCCCACGGGCACGAACACGGAGCAGAGCACGAGCACGATGGCGATCACGGGGCCGGTCACCTCATCCATGGCCTTTTTGGCGGCCGCTTTCGGCGGCAATCCCGCCGCGAGATGGCGCTCCACGTTTTCGACGACCACGATGGCGTCATCCACCACCATCCCGATGGCCAGCACCATGCCGAATAGCGTCAAGGTGTTGATGGAGAACCCCAGCGCCTGCATGGCGGCAAAGGTGCCAATCAGCGAGACCGGAACCGCCACACCGGGAATCAGCGTGGCGCGCCAGCTTTGGAGGAAGAGGTACACGACAAGGAGAACCAAGATCATGGCTTCCGCCAAAGTCTTGACGACCTCCCTGATGGAAACCTCGATGAATTTCGTCGTGTCGTACGGAATATCCCACGACACGCCGGGAGGAAAGGTCTTGGCCAGCTCGGCCATCTCGGCGCGGACCTGTTTCACGGTGTCGAGGGCATTGTGCCCGGGTGACAGGAAGGTCAGCAGAAATGTGTTGGGCTTGCCGTTCCAGCGTCCTTCGACGGTATACGAT
>JBOHOS010000677.1:0-3216 GCA_050731295.1 Nitrospiraceae bacterium
CTCGTATACCGGCACGATTGGGCAATGCCGGCACATGTGTTTGCAGCCTCGACTCGTCTCGACGTACCCCACGACATGTCGGCTGCCGTCACGCTCAAGGCGCGCATAGCGTGTGAGCGGAGGAAGATTGCGGCGGCTGGACACAGCAAACGGCAGACGCGGGCGCTTCAAAAAAGGCCCAACGATCCGGCCCCGACGGCTCACCCCTTCCACCTCCAGATCCTCATGGTTTCGATCGAGCGACTCGATCAGAGCCACGAGCGGCGTTTCATATTCGCCGCCGATCACCGAATCCGCGAAGTCAGTCAGTAAATAGTCCGCATTGATCGAGGCGTACAGGCCGTAAAAGCAGATGTGGCAGGCGGGATTTGTCTTCCGGATCAAGTCGGCTACTCGCACGCCAAGCCGCAAGGCGGTGTGCATAGGGACGGAGATGCCGATAAACCGGGCGCGTTTTACGCGGTCGGCATCGAATTCTTCCACGGCAATGTCCAGCGCGGCCGGCGCATAGCCGGCTTGCTCGAGAACGCCCAGAGGCTGCGCGATGCCCACCGGCTGGTGGCCCAACTCGTAACACGAGATCAGCAGAATCGCGCCGGGCTGACGCAGAGAGAAACAGCCCTCAGCCGTGACTCGTTTTTGTAGAGTGATCAAATCCACACCGACTCCATCCTCGTCCTTGATTAATCTTAAATCAGAGTCGACCGGTCTGGCCACAGAAAAAACTGGACAGGTTTGAGAAAGTCGCCCCGCTGGTTCCGTCTAGGGTGTCATCCGCTCGGTCTCGTTCCGCACGATGAACGTGGTCAGCATACCTCGATCATACAGGCCGTCGTCCACCACGCGCGGCAGGACGTGGCAGTGAAAGAGCCATGTGCATGACCATCACAATGGCGTGCTCAGCGTGGGACGTTCGAACTCAAGGGCGTCGAGTTCCGGCGCCTCGCCGGGCTACCGCTTCACTTTCAAGCCCAGAAAGAAATCACCTTACTATGTCCGACACCGTTTCTGGTGGCGGGCCCAACTGGCATTCTAGGTGTTCTGCGGTCCTCGTCGTGTGCATGGCTTTCGTCTGCTTGAAACGCGTTATTTGGCGGGAGTCAGGTCCGCCGAATATCGAAGGCCGCTCTTCGTGGTCGCGTCCACTTTCAGCATCCGGCCGACGCCGGATTCATAAAGCGTGAATGTGGCCCGGCCTTTGTCCCCCTCCGCCATCAATCTGCCGTCCGTAATGACCGAGGTTCCGCTTCCGAAAAGCTCGCCGATCGTGCGAAAGCTTGAAAAGCGATAGGTCCCGTTTTCTTTAATCGCCAGATCGACCCAATCCTGACGCGAGGGGGGAACCGTCTTGAGCAAGCCTCCCCATTTCCCGGCGACCTGCCTGAAATCGGAAATGGGCGCCGGCTGCAAGGGGGCCTGCCGGGATTCGGTCCCGGCACAACTGAGCAGGGCGGCCGTGAAACCGATCAGAGTCAAGCGCATCGAAGCTCGAATGAATCCGTGCATGTCATCTCCTTGTAGGGTTCTCCCCTGTCGGGGCGATCAAAGCAATGGTTCATCCGGCAAGCGCGACGACCTGTGATGCCGCCATCTGATCATGAAACCTCCGCTGTGACCACGATCCCGGCTCAGCAGAATACTGACCTTTCGCCGGACGGGTTCCGCCGAATCTTTGCCCGGGCTTCTTTTCAGAGTTCGCCATAGTATTTCCTCTCCCTACTCTTGAGTCCAGAAATATTTGACCGAGAGTTGGGGTAATCGCATTCAGGTCATTCTGCCCGGCCACGGTCACCAGGACCCCCATGGCGCCCACGAGTCGGGCTTCCGCGAGACGCGCGTCGAGCATCTGGCGGGGCCCGATTCCATGGTGGTCGGGATCAAATAACCCACAGACGCCGAGTCATAGCGACATCCATTATTCTGATGACTTGTCCCCTCAAGGACAAGCTGTTCCCGCCTCACTGACGTGTCTGGAACTTTTCCCGACCTCGTTCTTCTATCACTTTGATAACGCGAATGTCTCGCGCGTCCGGGTGATTTTCCGGCACGGCGCAACTTTTGCTGACTCGTACATCAGTATCACCTGTATCACCGTTTGCAGAAGGAGGCCTTATGCCGAACACAAACTCGTCGTTTTCCCCTGTCACGCGCGTGGAACGCTTTCACGCGCAAATCGACAAATTAGAAGCGCTGAGCCACGGAAAAGCTGATGGCCGTGCGCTGGCTCAATTCGACGCCGAGACCGAGCAGCTCTTGAGCAGTATCTTCGGGGCATCCGATAAGCGACTCGAGACGTACAAGTACGCCACCATGGCGGAAGCCGAAACCATGGTCAACCTGCCCGAATCGGCGCAAGAGGCGATGGCTCAGGACCTGCCGAAGAAGGCGATTCAGCAGCGGCGTCAGGTTCTTGAGGGGTGTATATCGGAATTACAGCGTGCGGAAGATAAGGAGGTCGAGGTTCTGACCGGAGAAGACCGTGAGGACCCGCCCGGCATGAGCTAAGCAGGCGCTGGTTTTATGACGACCGTGACCACTTCTCGGCGGGCGACAGCCGGTGCGCCGGAGCCGGCTGTCGACGTCCCATGCAACGTGTGCATGTGGTCGTGTGCCTGAGTCTGCCCCTGACGGATCGAGTCGAGTTCACCCAAAATTACGTCACCGATGGTCTCGTGTCACGCATGCGGCCTGATCTTACGATTTGATGGTTGCTGCTCAGTTGCCGGACGCCCATAGATGCACCTCCGCGGAAGCTTCCCATCCCAGGGGAAAAGGTCGAGAACCATGTGGGTTTTAAGAGGCCGGACCTTCATCGGCGGGGATCAAGCGGTGTTCCCGAATGTGCCGCCGGATACCCGGTAGGGCGTTCCAGAAGAGCCAGGCCGTCAGGAGTGTAATCAGCCCCCCGCATATGATGATGACCGGAGCCGGTACGTAGGTCGCGCCAGTGCCGGCGAAGATGCTGCCGAAGATCGTCAAGCCCAACGACAAGGTCGCAAAGAGGCTGACCACCCGCCCTCGTAGCGCATCGGGCACGAGACTTTGCAACAAGATATTAATGCCGGCCAGACTGCTCACCATGCCGAACCCAATGGCGACCATACCCAGGGCGGAAATCCAGAACGATGAGCTGGCGGCGAAGACCAGGAGCCCGATTCCGAACAGACCCACCGAACGCGCGATGGATTTCCCCAGCCCCTTCACGCTGTGCCGGCC
>JBOHOS010000678.1:0-6110 GCA_050731295.1 Nitrospiraceae bacterium
GCCGATAGCCGACCAGATCCATCTTATTCACGACGACAGCGAACTGGCGTACGCCCAGGAGCGACAAGAGATAGCCATGCTTCTTGGACTGCTCCTTCACACCCTCCAAGGCATCGATCAGCAGCAATGCCCCTTCGGCCCGGGCCGCCCCGGATATCATGTTCTTGAGAAACTCCTTGTGCCCCGGAGCATCAATGATGATGTAGTGCCGGCCCTTCCAGCCGAAGAACGTCCGCGCCGTATCGATGGTGATGCCCTGCTCCTGCTCTTCCAGGAACGCATCGAACAGGAACGCGTATTCGAACTCCTTGCCCTGCTGCTTACAGATGGCCTGCACTTTTTCCAACTTGCCGTCCGGAAGCGAACCGGTGTCGGCATAGAGCCGGCCGAGCAAGGTTGACTTGCCGTGGTCCACATGGCCGACGATGACGATGTTCAGATGTTCGGTTGGTTTGGTAACTGCGGTGTTCATTTGTTAGGAATTTTGGCAGGATGCTCAGCATCCTGATTACATGTACCCGTCTTTCCTCAACAGTTCCATGCCCCGTCCTTCGTCTTGCGCGCGTCCCGCCCGCTCCCCGACGGTGGTATGTTGCAGTTCTTCGAGAATGTCATCCACGGTTTTGGCGGTGGATTTGATCGGAAACGTACACGGGGCACAGCCCAGGCTCCGGTAGCGCGTTCCATCGCCTTTGTCGAGATAAAGATCGATGAACGGGATATTTTCCAGCTTGATGTATTCCCAAATATTGATCTCCGTCCAGTCCAGCAAGGGATGGATGCGGATATGCGTGCCCTCCGGGAATGTCGTCTTGAATTGATCCCAGAGCTCCGGCGGCTGATCCCGGAAATCCCAATCCCCGTGTTTGTCGCGCGGCGAGAAATATCGCTCCTTGGCGCGGGTGCCTTCCTCATCCGCTCTCACCCCGAGAATAACCCCCGTGTAGCTTTTTTCAGTCAGCAGGTTTTTCAGCCCGTTGGTCTTGAGCGCGGTGCAGCACGTCACTCGCCCCATGGTATGGTTCATGCCGGCGGCCAGCGCCTCTTTGTTTTGGCCGATCACAAGATTGAGCCGCCACTCACGGGCGAGGCGGTCGCGATATTCGATCATGGCCGGGATCTTATAGCTGGTGTCGACGTGGAGCAGCGGAAAGGGGACATGGCCGAAAAAGGCCTTGCGCGCCAGCCAGAGGAGCACGGTCGAATCCTTCCCCATCGACCAGAGCATCGCCAGATGGTCGAAGTGCTTGTAGGCTTCGCGGAGGATATAGACACTCTGATCTTCCAGTTGGCGAAGGTGCTTCACTCAACCTCCTTGCACGCGAGTTCCTCCCTCCTGAGGGACTCCGGCCGGAATGGGCGACATGGCCAGTTCGGCCAGCTTGCCGGCTGCGGCTCCCGACTCGATGGCCTGTTGCGCCACGGGAATCGCGGATGAGATGGATGGTTTCAGGCCGGCGGCGTACAGCACCATGGCCGCATTCTGAATGACCCAATCCCGCTGAGCGCCACGCACCTGATTGCCGAGAATTCGTTTCAGCAGCGCGGCTTCCTGATCCGCTTGGGCGAGCGGAAAGCCGGCCATTTCGCGGAAGGCGCCCATCGGCAGGCCGACATCCTTCGGCTGAAGCGTCAACGGAAGCACGCGCTCGTCTTTGACCTCCAGCACTCTCGTGGCGGCGGCGATCGACAACTCGGGATCGCCCTCGACGCCTCGCACGATCAAGGCACGACGGCATCCCAACATATTCAACGCCTCCGCCATTTTCTCGAAATACGGCGGATGGGTCAGGCCGACGATCTGGACCGGCGCCCGAGCAGGATTCAGCATTTTAGCGACCGGGTGAAAAAAACTCCGCACGCCGAGTTCTTGGCGCAAATCCAGATAGCGAGAGAGCGGAGGATGATACAGCGCAATATCCAGATAGCCGAAGCCTTTTGCGGCCACCTCATCGGCGACTCGCTTCGGCTCATCATCGGTGGGAATGCCGAGTCTCGCCAACACCGCAGCCGTGCTGGTGCGTCCGGGAATGCCGTCATAGCCGTGCATGAGAACGGCCGCTCCAGCCGCGGTCGCCACAAGAGCCGCTCCGATTAAGGCATGGAACGTGTCCTGTTTGCCGGCATAGGTCGCAAGATCCACGAGAGGGCGAGAGCCGGATATGCGTAGGGGAGCGATGTATTCCCGGGCGGCCGACGTGAACGCGCCCAGCTCGCTGACCGATTCCACCTTGAGCCGCATGGCAAGAAGAAACGCGCCGACCTGGACCGGCGATGCTTTTCCCTCGATCAGAAGCCGCATGGCCTGTTTCGCCTCGTCCCACGTCAGATCCTTCCAGACTTTTTGGCCCTTTCCTATTTTGGCGATGAATGATTGCATGACGTGATCGAGAGCCAGTGATCCCTGATGGCTATTTATGTAACCCGCATTCGGTCTTGCCGGAATCTTTCCATCGGCCTGATCGTGGATCATCCCCCGGCATGACCGGCGCGGTGCAGTGCGTACATCCAATGCTCGGATAGTTGCGGTCATGAAGAGCGTTGTAGGGAACTTCGTGGACCCGAATGTAGGTCCACACGTCTGCGGCGGTCCATTTCGCCAATGGATTGACCTTGATGAGCTGAAATTTCTTGTCCCATTCGACCAATCCGGCATGGGCCCGCGTCGGCGCTTGGTCCCTTCGGATGCCGGTCATCCATGCCATGTAGCCGCTGAGCACTCGCCCCAGCGGTTCCACCTTCCGCAGATCGCAACACCGATCCGGGTCGCGCGTCCACAGCGCTTCGCCGTACTGGTGGGCCTGCTGCTCCGGCGTCAGCCGTGACTTGACCTGAATGACCTCGTTCGCGCGCAAGCCGTATTTCTCGACGAGACGATCCCGGACCTCATGCGTTTCCTGAAAGAGAAAGTCGGTATCCAGATAGAACAGCGGCGTGTGCGGATCGATCCGATGGATCATATCGACCAGCACAACGTCCTCGGCGCCGAAGCTGCAGGCCAAAATGATCTCTCCGGAATACCGCTCCAGCGCATAGGTCAATACGTCCTGCGGATGCTTGGACTCAAACGAATCGCTCAGCGCCTTCAGCGATTCATCGGACGGCCTGACCTTCTGGATATCGGGAGCCATAGACACTAGCCTTCGACTTTCTCCACCAGGACTTTGAAATGCGCCGCGTCGAGTTCCAGCGGTTCCTCCGCCAGAACCTTGTGCCCGTCGTTGCGGAGGCTCATGGGAACATTCTTGATCGGCTCACCGGCATCCAGCCAGACTTCGAGCCGCTCGCCCGCGTCCATCATTTCCAGTTTCAGTTTCGTCTTCACGTAATTGAGGGGGCACGCCACCCCCCGCAGATCGTAGACGGGCGCGCGCGCCGCTTCAACCGAGGGAGGCGCTGATTCTTGCGCCGGCGGCGTATCCGTCTTCGCCTGAGCTGCCGGCGTTCCGTCGGTCTTCAGTTTCAGATCTTTCCCTATCTGCTCGGTCGCCGACTTGCAGGCTTCGACAAACCCGCGAGCAAAAGCAATTTTGGCTTCCGCGAATGCCGCTGTCGTCTCCTTTGGGCCGAGATCGCCGATCTGTGAGGCAAGATTCTGATACGACACCGGAACGACACTCTTGATCGCAAGACGTTTCTCAAATTCGGCAAAGGTGTCGGCATCCGTCGCCGGATCGATGCCCTCGGTCACCAGGAGCGCTTTCGCCCCGGCCAGGACCGCGCGATAGGCTTTGTTGACGGACACCGAATATTGGTGTTTTCCCGCCAGCAGGCGGGCCTGATACAGTTCCTGTTCGGCTTCCAGAATGCGATTATCTATCATCTCGATGGCGCCGCCTGCGCATTCCCCCGGCCCCAGGTCTTCAAGGATAAACTCCTCTTCACCTTCCCAATCGTAGTAGTACGTCGAATCCTCACCGAAGGGCGGGATGATCGTGTACGGAATCAGCTCTTCCTTGAGTTTCGTCTTCCCCGTGCGGACGATGAAGCTGTGGAGGCCTTCGCCTTCTTGCCGGTCACGCCGGTACACCAAGAGCAGATGAGAGATGGCCGCCGGGACATTCTTCGCGGGAAGCTTGACGGTCATCTGCCCGATCTGAGCCGTTCCGTTCACGCGTCCGCCGAGGTGCAGCTCATAGTGAGGCGCAAAATGCTCTCCTACCCGTTTCCCGACGCCGTGCAGGCCAATGGTGGCAATGTGGTGCTGCGCGCATGAATTATGGCAGCCGCTGATCTTGACGCTGACATCTTTGAGATCTTCAGGGACGCGGCCGGGCGGGAAGATTTCAGCCATCGCGCGCGCCAGACCCTTCGAGGACGTAATCCCGAGCCCGCACGTGTCGGTTCCCGGGCAGGCAATAATATCTTCCACCAGTTCCGCCCCTGGATCGGCGAGCCCGACCGGCGCCAGATCATAATAGAGGTTTTCCAATTCTGACTCGGGCACCCACCGGAGGATCACATTCTGGTTGATCGTGGTGCGCAGGTTGCCGTTCGAGTAACGCTCCGCCAAATCCGCGACGACATTCATCTGTGAGGACGTTATGTCCCCCATTTGCAGCTTGATGACCGCGGCCGCATACCCGTCCTGCTTTTGACGCACCGCATTGGTCCGTTTCCACATCTGATAGGGCGTTTCTTGGAGGGGCCGGCTGCCGTTGCCGTTGCCCGATGCATGGGACCGGCCTCCATTCGGCGTCGGCATGATCAACGGAACGGGTTCGTCCTGATACGTCAACAGGGAGATCGGCGGATGATCGGGTCTGGCGTATCCCATGTCGGTGTAGACCTGCTCCCAGCGCCGCTGAAACTCCTGGAACCCGAGCTTATCGATCACGAACTTCATCCGCGCCTTATTGCGATTTTTGCGATTGCCGAGCGTGTCGAAGACCTTGATCACGGCCTCGATCGAGGGGATCAGCTCATTCATCGGCACAAATTCTCGAAGGACCTGCGCGATGCGCGGCGCCGATCCCAAGCCGCCGCCCACGGACATGCGAAACCCGATGGTCCCGTCCTCACGGCTCGCCGCCAACAGACCGATGTCATGAATGGGGGTCAGCGCGCAATCGTGCCGGCATCCCGAGAAGGCGATTTTGAACTTTCTCGGCAGGCTCTGATTGAGCGGATTACGAAGCAGGTGCAAGGCGACCGTCTTCGCGTACGGGGTGATGTCGAACACCTCCCCCTGGCAGACTCCGGCCAGATGGCACGCCGTCACATTGCGCACGGTATTGGCGCAGGCCTCGCGTGTCGTCAACCCCACCTCAGCCAGCCGCCGCATGATCGTGCCCACGTCTTTCAACAGGGCGAAATGAAGCTGGATATCCTGTCGCGTCGTGACATGACCGACGCCGGTGGTATAGGTGTCGGCCAGCTCGGCAATCCGCCGCAATTGATTCGCGGCGAGACCGCCGAACGGGATTTTGATTCGCACCATTTGGACGCCCGGCTGGCGTTGCCCATAGATCCCGTGTTGCAACCGAAATGGCTTGAACAGGTCTCCGGACACATCTCCGGCGGTGACGCGCTGGACCTCTCCTTCAAACGTTTCGATTTCTTCCAGGATCGCCGGCGGAATAGGGACGGTATGAATCTCAACAGGGTGAGTCGTCCTGGGCGCGCTCATATCAATCCTCTTGACGTGAATGGTTATTCATGGAGCTCTTATCGTGTTCCGCTGAACGGTGACAATTTCTCAGCTCGCTAGGACCATCGATTTCAGATGTGATACATCAGCGTGCGTTCCTGCTCGATTTGTTGATATTGCTCGGCGAGCTCCTTCAAGGTCACCGCGCTCAGTACGTCCAATTCGGCTTGGCGCACCCGTTCCCAGACTCCGCCCAGCAACCGGTCCGGCCTGGTTCGCTCCCGGATTCGTCGCGCCCCCGTGGCATGCACGGGTTTCGGCATCAGTGATCCATCCAGGGCTTCGACAATGTCGGCAAGAGAGATTTCCTCCGGGAGTTTACTGAGTCGATATCCACCCTGCGCGCCTCGCAAGCTGTCCACAATCCCCGCCTTTTTCATAGCCAGCAACACCTGCTCGAGGAAACGGATTGGAATCGCTTGTCGCTTTGCTATCCCCTTTGATTGGACGGGTGTCACTC
>JBOHOS010000679.1:0-2214 GCA_050731295.1 Nitrospiraceae bacterium
GGGTTGCGGTTCGCCGTGCGGGAGGGAGGCAAGACGGTCGGCTCCGGCGTGGTCACCGAGATCGTGGCGTGAAGTGATTGAACGCGGACGTAGGATCATGCGTCATGAAAAGTGACGGGGAGAGTTAGGAGATATTGTGAAAGTTGATCAGCGTATCCGCATCAGGCTCAAAGGATTTGACTACCGCATCTTGGATCAATCGGTTGCCGAGATTGTCGAGACCGTGAAACGAAGCGGGGCAAAAATCGCCGGGCCAATTCCATTGCCGACGCGCATCGAAAAATTTACGGTTCTACGCTCCACGCACGTCGATAAAAAATCCCGCGAGCAATTCGAAATCCGAACGCACAAACGCTTGCTCGACATCATGGAGCCGACTCCTGAAACGATGGATGCGTTGATGAAGCTCAATTTGGCGGCCGGTGTCGATGTCGAGATTAAATTATAGGCCTCCATCATCATTCCGGTGAAGAGAAAATGACAAACGGACTGTTGGGTAAAAAGCTCGGGATGACCCAAGTGTACGACGATGAAGGCCGGTTGATCCCGGTCACCGTCGTCGAAGCGGGGCCCTGTCGAGTCGTGGAAATCAGAACGCGCGAGCGTCATGGCTATGACGCGGTGCAGGTGTCATTTCAGGAGGTTCACAACCGGAAATTGACGAAACCGGAATTGGGGCATCTGTAGGCGGCGCATGCGCCGCCGAGTCGTCACTTGCTCGAGTTTAAGAAAACCGGGGAAGTCCAGGTCGGCCAAGTACTGAAAGCGGACCTGTTTGGAAAAGGCGATTGGGTCGATGTGGAAGGCATCTCCAAGGGAAAGGGCTTTCAGGGAGTGATGAAACGCCACAATTACCGAGGAGGCCCGGAGACGCACGGCTCGATGTTCCACCGTGCCCCCGGTTCCATCGGAGCCAGTTCTCATCCGTCACGTGTGTGGAAGAACAAGGCTCTTCCTGGGCATATGGGCAGCGAGCGGGTGACGGTTCAACGCTTGAAGGTCATTGAATCGAGGCCGGAAGAAAATCTCCTTTTTGTCAGCGGGGCAATCCCGGGCGCTACCGGCGGTATGGTCGTGGTGCGAAAGTCGAAGAAGGGGTAGCCATGCCGACTCTGGATGTTTTTGATACGCAAAAGCGAAAGGTCGGGTCCGTTGAATTACGGGATGCCGTCTTTGGTGTGGCGGCGAACAGTACGCTGGTCCACTCCGCAGTCGTGATGCAGCAGGCCTGCGCCAGGCAGGGAACCGCCTCGACCTTGAGACGGGGAGAGGTCAGCGGCTCCGGCAAAAAGCCGTGGAAGCAGAAGCATACCGGTCGAGCCAGGGCGGGATCGATTCGATCCCCGGTATGGCGGCATGGTGGGACGGTCTTCGGTCCACGCCCCAGAAATTATGCTTTTTCGATGCCGAAGAAGAAGTATCGCGCGGCCCTTCAGAGCGCCCTCTCGTCTCGGGTTGCGGAAGGGGCGGTTATGGTTCTGTCCGATCTGGCCATCGAGCAACCGAAAACAAAGTTCTTGGCAAAAACTCTGGCACACCTTGGACTGACGGACAAGACGCTGATCGTGTTGGGCGAGGGCAGGAGTGATCTGGAGCGAGCCGCCGGCAACCTCCCTCATGTCAAGGTTGTGAAGCCCGATGGGCTGAATGTCTACGACGTGCTCAAGTACCACACCATCGTCATCCCTGAGCGAGAGTTGCCCAGAGTTCATGAGGTGTGGTCATGAAGCGACACCCCCATACCGTGCTCCTACGACCGCTGTTGACTGAAAAAATCACGGCGATGCGCGAAAGGGGCAACAAAGTCGGATTTGTGGTCAGGGGAGATGCCAATCGCATTGAAATCAAGCAAGCGATTGAATCAGCGCTGAAGGTAAGAGTTGAGCGTGTGAACGTGATGAACGTGAACGGTAAGACCAAGCGGTTAGGTCGATTTTCAGGGAAACGCTCTGACTGGAAAAAAGCGATTGTGACCCTGAAAGAAGGCGAAAAACTCGAAATGTATGAAAGTGTGTGAGTGCGAGAATAGGTAAACCATGGCGCTGAAAACATATCATCCGACTTCTCCGGGTCGACGCGGGATGACCCATTTGGCCGAGGAGAATCTGACGGAGAAGCAACCGGAAAAGAGCCTCACCAAATTCCATCTGCGGTCCGGCGGGCGCAATAACGATGGTCGTATGACCATTCGGTTTCGGGGAAGCGGACATAAGC
>JBOHOS010000680.1:0-6112 GCA_050731295.1 Nitrospiraceae bacterium
GCTCTAGGACGTGAGCTATCGCTCATCCAAACACGACTGCATCATTTGGTGGAGCTGGTTGCAAACGGAAAGGGGACCGATTCAGTGATTGCTTCGCTGCATCAGGAAGAGGCGAGAAAGAAGGATCTTCTTCAAGAGCTAGAGAGGCTCGATAACCTGGCCAAAGTAGTCTCCTTAGACGCAAAGCGCCTCGCTAAGGACCTCCGCAGCCGGTTGGAGGACATTCCTGCCCTCTTCGCTCGGCACGTGCCTCAGGCGCGCCAGATGCTTAGGAAGCTCCTGGATGGACACATCATGTGTGAACCAATCGTGGAAGGCGGGAAACCAGGCTATCGTTTTACGGCTACGGGAACGTTCGACCGCCTCCTTACGGGCGTCAAACTCGTGGCCAACGCATTTGGTGGAGGGCAGGGGATTTGAACCCCCGACCCCAACGTTGCGAACGTTGTGCTCTCCCAGCTGAGCTAGCCCCCCACACTGGTCCTGACTGCCTTTGAGTGACACCTTCTTGATCGCGGGAAGCGCCGGGGCGAAACTGCCCTCGGCTACAGCCGCAAAGCCGGCGGAAAGGAAGATCGTCACTTCACTCCTTCGCCGCCCGCATTATATATCAGTCGCTCCATGGACTCTACTAATTGATGGAGTCCATCACATCCCACGACGCCATCGCGCGCTCGTCAAGAAACCGCATGAAACGAGGGCGCAAGACAAGGTCGAACACGTCGTCTTTGTGCGGACATAACTCCAGAATTGCCTCCCTCGCCTGCTCGATGACCTCGAACGCGTCTTCGCGGCTCATCATCGTGTACCGTAGACGGTACGACGTCAGGTCCACGAGCAGACGAACCCTGCTCATCCGCTTCTGTTCGTCTTGAATCTCGTCCGGGGGGCCGACCATGATACCTCATTCACACGGACTGATCAGGCAGCCACCGGCGCGTTCTGGCATTCCGGTGATGTGCACCCGCCGCCCGTCCACTTGCAAGCGCCCATCGACATATAATTGTACTGCTTGTGAATAGATCTTATGCTCCTCGATCAGAATTCTCGCCGCCAGCGTGTCGGCCGTGTCCCCGCTGAGAACGGGCACGGCGGCTTGAATGATAATCGGTCCTTCGTCCACCCCCTCCGTCACGAAATGCACGGTGCAGCCGGCCACCCGCACCCCCCACTCCAGGGCCTTTCGCTGAACGTCGAGTCCTGGAAATGCCGGCAGCAGAGACGGATGGATGTTCATCATGCGGTTCGGAAAGGCGCCGATCAGAACCCCCGTCACGATTTTCATGTATCCCGCCAAGAGGACCAGTTCGACGTTGTGCTTGCGCAACACGTCAAGGATCGCGCGATCGTACGCTTCGCGACTATCCGGTTGGCCGACGTAGAGCTTCGGATCGAGAAACACATCGGTGAGGCCGTGGCGGCGGGCGCGCTCGAGCGCCTGAGCATCCTTCTTGTTGCTGATTACACCGGCAATCTCTGCCCGGAGCGTTCCGGCTTCAATCGCATCGATGATCGCCTGAAGATTGGACCCGCGCCCCGATGCGAGCACACCGAGGCGAAGCTTACCAGTTCGCATGAGTCCCGACATACTCCACGCGCGGATCGCCCGAAGCCGCGATGATCTCGCCGATTCGATACGCCTGGTCTCCCAGCTCCACCGACCGCGCGATAATCCCGGCGACATGCTCCGCCGCAACGACGAGCACCAGCCCGATTCCCATGTTGAAGACCCGGTGCATTTCGCTCTCGTCGATATGGCCGCGCTGCTTCAAGATCGTAAAAATCGGCTGAACCGGCCATGCGCCGCGATGGAGCCTGGCGGAGCAGTCTGTTGGAAGCACTCTGGGAAGGTTTTCCGTCAACCCCCCTCCCGTGATATGCGCAATGCCTTTGATCGAATAATCGGCCATCAATGACAAGACCTGCTTGGCGTAGATTCTCGTCGGCGCCAAAAGGACCTCGCCAAGCGGCCGATCCAATCCAGGGAGCCGGCCGTCCAAAGCCAACTCGCTCTCTTCCAGCAATACTCGCCGCGCCAAGGAATACCCGTTGCTGTGCAACCCCGTGGACGCCAGACCGACGATCGCATCACCGGGCCGAATGTCCCGTCCATCGATGATCTTCGGACGATCCACCACCCCGACTGCAAACCCGGCGAGATCGTACTCCCCGCCAGGGTAGAACGAAGGCATTTCCGCCGTCTCCCCGCCGATCAATGCGCAGCCGGCTTGCCGGCAGCCTTCAGCGATGCCCTTGACGATGGCTTCCGCCTTGGGAACGGACAACTTGCCGGTCGCGAGATAATCCAGAAAAAAGAGCGGCTCAGCGCCGCTGACCGCGATGTCGTTGACGCACATCGCCACCAAATCGATCCCCACCGTGTCGTGCTTGTCCATGAGAAAGGCGATCTTGAGCTTTGTCCCGACTCCATCGGTGCCCGATACGAGCACTGGATCGGCGTAGCGCGACGCCTGAAACCGAAAGAGACCGCCGAATCCGCCCAGGTCGGTGAGCACCTCAGGCCGGAACGTCGATCGGACCAAAGGGGTGATCCGGCGCACAAATTCGTTGCCGGCTTCAATATCCACTCCCGCTTGTTTATACGTCGCCATCGGCGCGGCATCTTACCGGAGGCGGAGACGAGCGGTCAATGTCGAAGCTGATTCGCAGGACGCTCAAAAAGGTCATCCAACGATCCATCCATCCCTAGCGAGCCAAGACGCGCTCCATCCCGGTGGGGTATGTTGAGGATGTTGGCCAGCCGGGAACGACGCTCGGGAAGTGGCGCGTCCATGGGAAGGAGCCGGTCTTGGCTGGCTCGGGGCAGGGCGGGTGAGATAGCGCCTGAGGGCTGGGAGGGTGAAAGAAGCCTTTTTCAGCATCCTGGCTGATCAACGAACCAACTCGACCAATGTTTCCAAATGCGCCGTCTGCGGAAACATGTCGAACGGTTGGCATCGGATAATCCGGTAACGGGAGCCGCACAAGAGACCGAGATCTCTGGCCAGCGTGGACGCATCACACGACAGGTAGAGCAGCCGAGGGACGTTCAACCGAACGAGGCCCTCTACACATTCCCGGCTCAGCCCGGCCCGAGGAGGATCGACCAACACGACATCATACTCCCCGCCCTGCGCGGCCTCCAGCAGGGTTTCTGCGCGAGCCGCCCGAAACCGGCAACGTCCGATATGGTTGATCTTCGCCGTATGCCGCGCATCAGCCAAGGCATAGGGATTCGACTCCACTTCCGTCACGAAAGCGCCGCCTCGCGCGAGCGGAAGCCCCAAGGAACCGATTCCGGCATACAGCTCTAGCACGCGGCCGCCGGACGCAGGCGACACCCATTCGGCAACCGTTCGAGCCAATTTCTCGTTCACGATCCAGTTGGCTTGCATAAACGATCGGTCGCTGATGCGGACGATCAGATCATCCAATCGGTCGGCAATCCAGTCCTGCCCATCGACCCAGCGTTGCCACTGCCGGGCTTTGCCGGCGGTGACGACCTGCCCGACAACATCAGGCACATCGCGAAAGAGCGTGAAGAGATCACCCGCCTGCTCGCGGCTCGCAGGCCCGCCCCGGAACGCGAGCAGGGTCGAACCAAACGACGACGACCGGCGGATCTCAAGCCCGTCAAGCCGGAAAGGAAGCCGCCGGTGCCCTGCCAATCGCCGGTGTATTTCCTGAATAACCATGCGCGTCGCGTCAGGCACGAGCAGGCAGTCCGCCGTCGCCACCGGTTGTGTCGAGTGCTCTTCGTGTAATCCCAGTCCCAACCCGGTTCCCTGGCGGAATACCACAAAGCGAATCGTGCTGCGGTAGCCATATGGATTCGGCGACGCGATGACCGGAGGAATGCCCTCCACCTTCACCTTCCCCACGCGCGCCAGCGTCTCCCGGAGGATCTCTCCTTTCTGTACGAGCTGCGCCTCGTACCGGATATGCTGGAACTGGCACCCCCCGCAGACGTGGTAGACCGGACACGGCGCGACGACTCGGTCCGGGGAGGCCACCAGCACATCGTTGATGGTGCCTTCTTGCATCCCCTTGCGTGGCGGACCGCCGGTCACCGAGACGGTTTCGAGCGGGATCGCGCCGCGCACAAACACCACCTCCGAGCCGAGACGAGCCAGCCCCCGTCCACCCTGCACAAGCTTCTCAATTTTGACTGTGAATGGCTGCTGATTCATCCCAAAAATTGCGGTAGATGTAGCCTAGGATTTATACCGTATGATGGTAAACGCTGCGGAGTCCTCATCACCGTGAAACATGATCTAAATCATAGACAAGCTCAGCCTCTTCACCCTATCATAAATAGATCGCCAACCGCCATACCTCGCGGTGAGGTAGATCTTCGAGCAGGGAGACGGAGCGGCACGATGGAATTCGAAAGAAGTGAAGGACCGGCCGATGCGCATATTGATCGTCGATGATTCCTTGGACGAACGGCTCCTCATCTCTCGTATTCTCAAAGATGCCGGATGCGGGGAGATCGTCACTGCGGCCTCGGCTCGCCAGGCCTTCGAGCAGCTCGGCATCGACTCCCCGACAGCGACCGCGGCGGCCGTTGACGTCATCCTCATGGACATCAGGATGCCCGACGTAGACGGTATTGAAGCCTGCCGGCGGATCAAGGCCGATGAGCGCTATCGGGATGTGCCCATCCTGATCGTCTCGGCCAGGGATCGGGCAAAGTTCCTGGAAGATGCCTTCAAGGCCGGAGCGCTGGACTACATCTCCAAGCCGTTGGACCAAGTCGAGTTGTTGGTCCGCGTACGATCGGCGATCAAACTGAAACAGGAAGTGGACCACCGAAAATCCTGGGAAGAGCAGTTGACGAAAAGCATCGAGGAGCTCCACCAATCTCTTCGCGGGATTGATCTCTTGAAAGGGATCATTCTCATCTGCTCCTCCTGCAAGAAAATTCGAAACGGCCAGAACACCTGGCAGTCCCTGGAGGAGTTTATTCAAGCCAATTCCAAAATTACCTTTAGCTATGACCTGTGCACCGATTGCTGCACACGCCTGTATCCGGACACCAAGAGATAAAGCCACACCGTTTCCTGACCGGTCGATTGCCGCCATACGTCCTTTCTACTATACTCAACCGGCCCTCGCGACCGGATTGTCCCCGGCGATCTTTCAAGAAAGGAATTAATCCATGACGAGCATGATCCTCCTCTCGACCTGCATCGCGGCTGTCGTCTCAGGCCTCGTCGCCTGGCGCGTCGCGGCCGCCTCTCAAGCCGGATCGACCGGCTCCCGGGTTGTCTCGAATCAGCCGCAAGGAACGGTGCAGGCCGAACAGTTTCTCCTGACGGACAAGAACGGGAAGGTGTGCGCCGGGTTGAATACGAAAGACGGCTCGTCCCAGCTTGTCTTCTTCGACACCCACGGAAAGAAACGAGCCAGCCTCATGGTGCATGCGGACAGCGGTCCCGCCCTTCTGTTTCTGGATGGAGACGAAAACCCGCGCACGTCCTTGACGCTTGACGCGCAGAGTGTGTCGAAACTGGCGCTGTCAACCGTCGACGGAAAGGAACAGGTGGTGCTCACCGGCCAAGACAACGGCTCGGCGCTCCTGCTGTGCGATCGAGACGGCCGGCATCGAGTCGGGTTGATCGCGGGCGAGGACGGCCTGTCGGGCCTCAGCCTCTTCGACAGCAACAACACCAACCGCGCCACCCTCTCGGTCATCGAGAAAGGCATCTCCTCCTTCGTCCTCATGAACGAAACCGGCGCCGTCGTCTGGCAAGCGCCGTAGGAAACAGAATGAAAGGTAAAAAGTAGGCAATCCGCCTCTGTCATTGCAGGCCCGCAGTATGCTCTAGTGGCGTCTTACATGAAGCGCTGCCTCGTTGGCAGAGGTGGAATTCAGCGCCCTGGTCCTGGGCCGGCCCTGGACCAGTGTTCCGGTCACTAGCCAGTCCAGGACAGGGTAGTGCGCTCTTCGGCTCACCCGACGGCGAGCCCGGGATCGGTCTGGACGCCCGCACGGCACACTCCGGATCTCCATCATGAAGGCCCGAACTCCGGCCGTCGGGCAAGCGTCTTGGGCACAGCGGAATCCGACATTGTCGTTTCGGTTCGTCGGTATGTCCCTGTTCCGGTT
>JBOHOS010000681.1:0-6886 GCA_050731295.1 Nitrospiraceae bacterium
GCCTAGGGCAGGTTGCCAAGATGTATGAGACGATGCCTCCCGAGGAAGCTGCGTTGCGGATCGAAAAAGTGCCGAGCGACATGGCGCTTCAGGTCCTCCGTTCACTCAAGGGAAAAACAGCCGGCGCCATTCTCTCGCAGGTGAAACCCGATAAAGCGGCCAAACTGACGGAACAACTGATGACCGCTCCCGTCCGAAAAGCGCCGTCCGATCATAACTGAGGCCCGGCTTCTGCTGCCTTCTTTCGGTCAACGACGAATCGTTAAAGACAAACGTCCTCGGCCATCTTCTCCAGCCCGATCTCTTCTATTCCATACTCACTTTTGCCGACCTGCCTGGGAAGGCTTTGCCTACCGGTCTGCTCGGCCTGAAGCAAAGACGTCGAACTTGTTGATTTGGCTGCGTCGCCTAATGTGACGGGATGGCATCGGATTTGTGTTAGGCACGTCGAGGTCACAACGATGGATACTGTCTCAATCACTGTGGATACACGCTTCATCAACGGTCCCGCGACACACGGGGCGCCAAACTCCGAGGACACTCGGACCGCCTCCGGCCAGACCAAGGGGAGCTTTGAGTCCCTGTTGTTGCAAGTGGGGTGTCTTCAATCTGCGCCTAGCGCCGCTTCTCTCGATGCGCCGCCGAGCGATACCCCCCCCGATGCGATCAGGTCGGAACCGAAGAACGCTCTTGTCGTGGCCGTGGCCATCATTCCAAATCAGGAGGGAGGCCAACGCCCCGTTCCTGTGCAGTCGGATGGAACGAAGCCGCCTGTCGCTCTGCTCGATGGTGCTCCGTTTTCCAGTCTCGCTGAAGAGGTCTCACCGAATCCGTCCCAGTCCTCTGCCGCGGAGGACACACCAGGCGCGGAGGAGTCAGACGAAGGATCACCAACCAGTGGCCTGACCGTGCTAGAGTCCGTCCTCCTCCAAATCAATTTCGGCGCGGTAGTAACGGTGGGTCTGGTCCACCAGCCATCACACACACAGGGTCAAGAGGACGCGACCATACCGCCTGCGGGAGGTCTTTCTCCCGCTCAGCCGGCGGTTCAAGACGTGCCATCATCGATCGCCGGTCATGATCAGCTGGCATCAACGGCAAGCACCCTCAACGGCGCCGGAAGCCGAACCACAGATGAGCCGATTCTCGCATGGCCCGTGGATCAACTGCCCGTGGTGCCGTCCCCAAAAGAAGCCTTACCCCGTCCGCTACCGGAACTCCCAAAGGCGGTCGAGGCGTCAACGGCTCTACCTGAAGAGGCTTCCATCGAAGTCGGCGATCTGTCTACCCTGGAAACGGCTCTTTACGCAGACAGCGCCGCCATGACGGCGGATGAACGCGGCGGCCAGTACGCCGATTCACAAGGCCGGCATCAGCCGAGTGCTCCCCAAGAACCACAGACCGACAACGCGTTCCAGGTTCTGACCTCGCCGCCTTCGGCTTCCCGAGGCGAGCGATCCCTGAGCCAGTCGGCGGGCCCCTTGGAGGTCCCGACCGTTCACACTCCCCAGCCTCAAGCGCCTTCCGGGCCTCCGTCTGTCTATTTCGAGGTCCAGCCTCCCGATGCGGGCCGGGTTCGTGTGCATCTGGCGTTGTCCGATCAGACCCTCTATGCGCGTGTCGTCACGGAGCGGGCCGACGTGCAAGATTTCTTGTTGAGAAATGTAGGAAGGCTGGAAACCCAACTGCAACCCTACGGGCTGGATGTGGGGCGTTTTCACGTGGACGTGGATCGACAGGATCCAGGGAACTCTCAAAACGCGTGGGCCTTCGCAGGCGAACGGCCTCAGCCTGCGCCGCATATGTCTGTGGCAGAAGAGCCGGTGAAGGAAGTCACGGTGATTGAGCCGTCATGGATGCCCGCTCGATTGAATCTGTTTGCATAGACGGACGTCGACCGCCGGTGAGTGTAAAGGAAGACATCATGCTGATGTCCAGAAAGGAAATGTATGGATAACGTCACGGGGATTACGCCATCGTCGGCGAATCAGACCAGCAATCAAACCGGCGCCCCGGCCATTCTCGAAGGGGGACAACTGGGGAAGAATGATTTTCTCAAGCTGCTGGTCGCTCAACTTCAATACCAGGACCCGCTGAAACCGACCGATAATACGGCCTTCATCACGCAGACCGCCCAGTTCAGCCAATTGGAACAATTGACGAAATTGGTGAGCTTGATGGAGAAGAGCATCAGCCTTCAGGAAGTCCGAGACGCGGAGACGAAGCCGCCGACAAAAGAAGAAAGCGAACCATCATCCGAGCTCCCGGCGAAGATCTAACCGCGCCTGGAGAGAACGAAAGGAGTCAGTCCATGGGAATCTTGACGTCGCTATTCACGGCCGTGAGCGGATTGAGCGCCTACGGCAATGCGCTTTCGATCACCGGAAACAATGTCGCGAATGTCGGGACGGTCGGCTATAAGTCGAGTCGCGCGGCATTTGCCGACCTGGTCTCGGCCAGTCTTTCGGGAGGGACCGCGTCCGACCAGGTCGGGTTGGGCGTGTTCTTAAACGATGTCCAGGGCAACTTTAGTCAGGGGTCGTTGACCAACACGGGAAAAACGCTTGATCTTGCCATCGACGGGAACGGGTTTTTTCAGGTTCGGAACGCGAGCGGATCGAATCTGTATTCACGCAACGGTCAATTCGAAGTCGATAGTCAAGGCCGGGTGGTCGATCCCAGCGGGTTCTTCCTCCAGGGATTTCAGGCCAATGCGGCCGGCGTGATCACGGGAACCGTCGGCGACATCACGATCACGAGCACGAATGCCGCGCCCCAAGCCACCGCCAACGGAACCATTGTCGCGAACCTCGATGCGGCCGCGGTGGTTCCCGCAGGCGCGTTCAGCGTGACCGATCCGACGACGTACAATTTTTCCACGGGCATGACCATTCATGATTCATTGGGCGGCCCCCATCAATTGCAGTTCTACTTCATCAAAAACGCAGCGGCCAACACCTGGAATCTCTTTCGCCAGATCGATGGCGGCGCGGCGGTCGCCGCGACCAATCTCGTGTTCAACAGCAGCGGTGTTCTCACGTCAGGCGGCAGCCAGGCGCTCTCTCTCCCGATCACAGGAGGCGCGAGCACTCCGCAGGCGATGACGATGGATTTCACCGGCATGACGCAGTTCGGGTCCAGATCGACCCTCTTAGATCAGACGCAGGATGGATTCGCGGCGGGATCGTTCGACCGTTTTTCGATCGATACGGACGGCCAACTGGTGGCGCAGTTCACCAATGGTGAAACGCGAACCCTCGCTCAGGTGGTCTTGAATCGATTTAACAACCCGGACGGCTTGGTTCGTCAAGGTGATAACGTCTTTACCGAATCGGTCGAGTCCGGCGCGGCCATTCAAGGCATCTCCGGAAGCAACGGTCTTGGCCGTATCGTGTCCGGCGCGCTGGAACAGTCGAACGTCGATCTGGGAAAAGAATTTGTCGATATGATCGTCAACCAGCGCGCATTCCAGGCCAACTCCCGCGCCATTACGACCAGCGATGAGATGCTCCAGGAATTGCTGAATTTGAAACGGTAACGACTCAGCCTGACAAGAGATGAAGAGACGGCGTCCTGCGGCGACTTCGTCTCTTGTCTTCCTGCCGCGGTCGCCCTTCTACGAACGCGTCTCATTCGTGAGCTGCGATCGGCGTTCCCGCCGCGTCATATTTCTGACGTTCGTCAATGCCGTGGCTTCGATCATCTTCTGAATCGAACCCCCATGTGTCTCGCCCCGCCGTCGTGGTGGCCGAAACACCAAGTCCAACACGCAGTTGTCCACGCGCTCGAATGCAGGTCAGACGGCGCCTCGATGGCATAGCCATTGCAAAACTGCTCTCGACGCCAACACTAACGAGAGGGCAGATATGGCAGACGCAGCTACAGCCGAGGCGAAGGTCGTCGCTCCATCAAGAGGAATCTCCCTCAAGATCGTCGTCATTATTTCGCTCGCGACACTCCTGCTTGGACTGGGCGGCGCCTTCTTCTTTTTTAAACTGCAACACGGTTCCTCGGCGGCCAATGAGCATGAGGCGCCGGCGACGGCCGCTCCACAAAAAGACACGCACAATGACCCGGCCGCGAAACCGGCCTCTGCCGGTAAGGCCGCGCCCGGCCCCATCTTTGATCTCGATGCGTTCATCGTGAATCTTATGGACGCGCCGGAGTCTCGGTATCTCAAGCTCACCGCGAAACTCGAGTTGGAACGATCCGAAGTCTCGGCCGAATTGACCCCCCGACTCCCCCAAGTACGGGACACCATTCTTATTCTTCTCTCCAGCAAGGATGCGGCCACGATGCGAAGTCCGGAAGGAAAATTTCAACTACGCGACGAAATGATTCAGCGGCTCAACAGCCTGCTTCCGCGCGGCGGGATCAGGTCGGTGTATTTCACGGAGTTCGTGGTGCAATGAACTCAGGTCGGCCGTCACCAGACAGCCTCAGTCGGCCGCTCATCCTCCTCTCGTCGCGATTGGACCATCATGACTGAAAAGATCCTCTCTCAAGAAGAAGTCGACGCCCTGCTTCGGGGAATCGATACCGGGGATGTCGATACCCAACCGAAGGAAGAGGCGGAGGGCGGTCTCCGAGCGTATGACCTCAGCTCGCAGGAACGGATCGTCCGCGGCCGAATGCCGACCTTCGACATGATCAATGATCGATTCAGCCGGTTGCAGGCGATGTCCTGGTCCAGCGCGCTGCGGAAACCGGTGGAGTGCACCATTCTCTCCACGCAGATCATGAAATTCGGAGAATTTCTGAAAAAGGTTCCGATCCCGTCTTCGCTCAGCGTCTTCCACATCAACCCGTTGCGCGGGCATGGCCTCCTCGTTATGAACGCCACCCTGGTCTATGTCATGGTGGACCATTTCTTCGGCGGGAATTGCCAGACCCATGTCAAACCCGAAGGGCGAGAATTCACCTCGATTCAACAGCGCATCATTAAGAGTATGGTGGATCGGACACTCGGTGATCTTGAGCAGGCCTGGAAACCGGTCATTCCGGTCAAGGTCAAATACATGCGGTCCGAATCTAATCCGCAGTTCGCGATGATTGTCTCCGCGCCTGAGATCGTCCTGTCGGTTCTTCTCCGTGTCGATTTCGGCGAGATGAGCAACGATCTCTTCCTGGTGTACCCGTATGCCATGCTTGAGCCGATCAAAGAAAAGCTCTATGCGGGCTTCTTCTCCGATCACTCGGAAGAGGATCTCGGCTGGAGCGGGCGATTCAAGGACCAGCTTCAAAATTGTCCCCTCGAAGTCACGGTGCAGTTGGGCACGGCGACCGTCCTCGTCCGCGAGGTGTTGCAGTTTAGTCCTGGAGATGTGCTGCTGTTGGATCAGAGCCCCGGCGATCCGATGCGCGCGTTCGTTGAAGGGCTTCCCAAATACTCAGGCAGCGCGGGCGTTGTGAAGGGCAATCACGCCTTTCGCATCACGAAAATTCTCTCCACGCCGACCAGCTAAAGGAGACCGATGGAGAAGACCGACATGGCGCAACAGCAGGCTCCGGAAGCCGCAGAGATCGCGGTCGATCCGAAACCCACCACGTTTCCTCCACTTGACACGAAGGGCGAAACAGGGGCCCCGAAGAATCTCGAGTTCATCCTGGATATTCCCATGCAGGTGTCCGTCCAGCTCGGTGTCACGCGGATGCTGGTTCGAGACCTCTTGCAACTCGGGCAAGGGTCCGTCGTCGAGCTGGATAAGCTGGCCGGCGAGCCGCTGGAGGTCCTGGTCAACAACCGCCTGGTCGCGCGCGGGGAAGTCGTCGTGGTGAACGAGAAGTTCGGCATTCGCCTGACGGATGTGGTCAGTCCCATGGAGCGGGTTCAAAAATTGACGTGAGCGTGGTGTACGACAACGGTCTCTCTCGCGCCGCCTGTGCGGGCCTTCTCATCCGGCGGCTGCCGGCCAACAATCATGGACATTGGTGAAAGCTTCATTCGGATGATCGCCGCTTTAGCGCTCGTGCTGGGCCTGATGGTGATCGCGGCCTTTCTCGCGCGCCGGTTCTTGAGCGGCCGATTCCTTCCCAGGCCGGACACACCCCTCGTGCAGATTGTGAGCACGGCTTATCTCGGTCCCCGGAAGACGATTTCTCTTGTGGACGTGGCCGGTGAGTTCTTCGTGATCGGTACGACGTCAACCGATCTGGTCGGGCTTGGTCGGATCGGCGATCAGGAAGGGGTGCGTCGCGCCTTGTCCGGAAAGAGCGAAGCGATGCTTGAAAAGAGGGCGCATGCGGTTCAGTAGCCGACACAGGCACGCCACCCACCTCATAGCCGCCATCGTCTTTGTCATGGCGTGGTCGTCGCTTGTCGCGGACGCGCGAGCGGAAGGACCATCTCTCACGCTGGATTTTGGGAGCGGCGGGCGGGGACAGACCGCCGTGGTGATTCAGATCCTGGCCCTGTTGACGGTCCTGTCGCTGGCGCCGGCCTTCATGATCATGGTCACCTCCTTTACACGCATCGTGATCGTGCTGTCGTTTCTGCGCCAAGCGCTGGGAACCCAGCAGGTGCCACCCAATCAAGTGCTCATCAGCTTAGCCCTATTTCTGACCGTCTTCGTGATGGCGCCGGTGGGCCAGACCGTCTACCGCGAAGCGCTGGACCCGCTGTTTGCCGATCGGATGTCGTACGAGGAGGCCTGGACAAAAGGGATGGCTCCAATCCGGACGTTCATGCTCAAGCAGGTGAGAGAAAAGGACCTGGAACTCTTCGTGGAACTCGCCAAATTGCCGAAACCCTCATCGGCCGAAGCGCTGCCCACCCACGTCATCATTCCCGCGTTCATTCTGAGCGAGATGCGCATCGCCTTTCAGATCGGGTTCCTTATTTATATTCCCTTTCTCATTGTCGACATGGTGGTGGCCAGCGTCCTGA
>JBOHOS010000682.1:0-3153 GCA_050731295.1 Nitrospiraceae bacterium
CCCCAGAAAGACCATCATCATGGGTTCCAGCAGTGCGGTGAGTGTTTCCACCGCCTGATCCACTTCGTCATCATAGAAATCGGCGATTTTCCCAAGCATCGCATCGAGGGCGCCGGTGGACTCCCCCACGGAGATCATATGAGTGACCATTTTGGGGAAGACATCGCTTTTCGACAGCGGGTCGGCCAGAGTTTTGCCGCCGCTGATGCTCTGCCGAGCCGAGAGGATCGCCTCCTCCACGACCTTATTACCGGAAGTCTTGGCCGTGATCATCAAGCCGTCCATAATCGGCACGCCGCTCGTGATCAACGTCCCCAACGTGCGAGTGAACTTGGCGACCGACGCTTTCCGAATGAGATCGCCCATGACCGGGACGCGAAGGAACAATCGATCCATAACCAAGCGGCCGGCGGGGGTTGCGTAATACCGCTTCAGAGCATAGAAGGCGCCGGCGGCGGCCAGCACCATGTAGACGATATACGATGACATGAAATCGCTGATGTCGATGACCAATTGAGTCGGCATGGGAAGCCCGACCTTGCCAGCCGACATCTCGGTAAACATTTTGGCGAAAATGGGAATGACCCAGACCATCAAGATCGTGATGACGATCACCGCGACCCCGATGATCGCCGCGGGATAAACCATGGCGGATTTAATCTGGCTTTTGAGCTTCATCGCCTTTTCAATATGTTTGGCCAAGCGCACGAGGATGGTATCCAAAAGACCACCGATTTCACCGGCATGCACCATGTTGACATACAGATCATCGAAGTCCTTGGGATGCCTCTTGAGCGCGTCCGCAAACGTTGATCCTCCCTCGACGTTGACCTTCACTTCTCCGACGGTCTTCCCGAGTGTCTTGTTTTCAGACTGGGTCGAAAGAATTTCGAGGCACTGGATGAGCGGAAGACCCGCATTGATCATCGTCGCGAACTGACGCGTGAAGACCACAATGTCCTTATCGCTGACACCACTGCCAAAGCTCAGCTTTTGTAGAATCCCTTCCTTGGCCGCTTTTTCCTGGAGGCTGGTGACAAGAACATTCTGCTTGCGCAGTTGCTCCATGGCCTCATCCCGAGTCTTTGCCGCGAGCTCGCCTTTCTTGATTGATCCCTGCCGAGTCTTGCCGATATACGCAAAGGTGGTGGTGGCCATCAGGGGTTCATCCTTCTCTGGGGGGTTATCACGATGTGAGCAATCTTTTCATCTAACATCCGGAATAAGGCGGGAAAGATCACTTGAGTCATTTCAATTGCTTGTCAATTGCTTACTATGTATCTTTTTAGACACTGGCGCAGCCCATGCTCGCGACTTTGCCTGTGGTTCCTAGCGCTTAGAGATATCCACATGGCCGAAGTCTAGTAGACGATCCTAAGGTTGTCAAATTTTGTCCCTCTGAGGGGCGGTGTAGGACAACGACGGCTCTGGCCCTGCCGGACTACGCTTCTCCCGCATTCAGATGGCTGAACCCGCGGTAGAGATATTGGAATCCTGACATCAGGGTCAGCCCCACCATTAAATATAGCAGGGGCTGGATGAGCCGCAGTTCCATGTGGCGGGAAGTCAGCGCGACAACCAGAATGATGTAGAAAAGCTGAAAGAGCGTGGTGCCTTTCCCGAGGAGAGTAGGGGAAATGTCCAACGATGATTCTGTAAGGCTGATCAGCAGCGCGCCGGTCATGAGAATCAGATCTCGACTCACGACCAAAATCGCGATCCAGAGCGGGATTAAGTGAAGCACGGAGAGGGTGATGAATCCCGAGGTCAGCAAAAGCTTGTCTGCCAAGGGATCCAAGTATGTTCCGAGTTTGGTACGCTGGTTCGCCACCCGAGCGATTGTGCCGTCTAAACCGTCGGTGATGCCCGCCAACAGAAGCGCTACGAGCGCATACTCATATCGCTCATAGACCAGAAAGCCGATAAAGACCGGTATGAGAAGAATTCGAAGGGTCGTCAGGGTGTTCGGAACATTCATGACAGGGCCGGCAGGAGCCGGCTCATCAATACGGGGATCTCGCTGGGCGGAAAGTTTCACCTGCATCGCCAGATTAATAAAAATGTGCGGAAACTGTCAACCGCAGTTGAACTCATCACCAAGCCCCTTTATAATCGAGTCCGATTCAGAATGCTATGGACTCATGAGGCTTTTCTCACGCGGAGGAACGGTGAGCGCGCTTCCCTTGTCCTTGAAAAAGAACGACGGTGTCGTCGAACGGCATCAACTGGAAGGCAACGATCCGAGTGACCGGTATTTCAGCCGTTCCATCCTGGTCAGTCGAACACCGCAAGGCTATGCCGCCGCTGTTATGTATGAAGCGCTGATGGTGGGAAGCCTTCCCCAGCCCACGATCGCCGGAACCGTCAAAACGCTCGTTGAGAAACTCAGCGCCTTGGGATTCCGCCGGATGCGAACCAGACCGAATTTCAAGGGTCGGAGGTATCTTGCGGAAAAAGAAACCTGGGTCGAATACCCGGACGCGTAAGCGATTCTCCCTCGATCCACAATCATTGTCCCTCTATCTCCTCCCCATTTGTTCATACACGACATCGTGAATCATGGGACGAAATTTCTGTATGGCCGTGTTTCGTCTCGTGGGATGGACTCGATTCGAGAGAAGGACAACCTCCAGGTCACACCGGGGGTCGATCCAGATCGAAGTGCCTGTAAAGCCAAGATGTCCGAATGCCCGGGATGAAAAATGTCTGCCCGAAGAAGACGGCGGCGAGGGGGTATCCCATCCCAATCCCCAACTCGATCCCGGAGTGGCCTGCCGTGAGACAAACCTACGGACCAAGTCAGGTAAAAGGAAGCCGGTTTTTCCCCGACAATTCTCCAACCACAGACCGGTGATCGCCGCAACTCCTGTTGCGGTTCCGAACAGCCCGGCATGGCCGGCGACGCCTCCAAGAGCATACGCGTTTTCATCGTGCACCTCGGCCTGTAGGATCCGACCTCGCCACGGATCATCCTCGGTCGCCGCCACGAGCGCCATCGGCTCCTCATCATTCCGTCCATTCATAAAGCGAAGCGACCGCACTCCGATCGGGTCATACACCCGTTCACGGCAGAACGCGGCCAATGAGCGACCGGTGAGTCGCTCAACAAGCAGGCCCAAGAGGATGAACCCGAGATCACTATAGAGGCTTTGC
>JBOHOS010000683.1:0-2212 GCA_050731295.1 Nitrospiraceae bacterium
GCCGTATACCCTTCGCCGTGATCGCAAAATTCGCAGCGTCCCCAGTAGCAGCCGCGGGTCGCCAGATACGGAAGAATCCGGTCCGGCACGAAATACTTGTCCAGCGGCAGTCCGTCGAAGTCCGGCGGCGGCAACAGGGACATGTCTTCGGCAAAGGTCAACGACGACGCATGGATCCCGGAGGCGTCGCGGTAAATAAGATTGGGGACTTGGCTCAGGTCGCCGCCGGCCCTTATCGCTTCAATCAATTGGAGGAACGCCGTTTCCCCCTCATACACGACCGCAGTATCGAAGAGGGCAAACAGAGCCGGATTGTCGGGCAGCACATCGCGCAGCCGAGTGACGGTGTTCCCGCCAATGGTGACATGAATGTTCGGGAAGCGCTCCTTGATCAGCGCGCAGAAAGTCATGGAGGAGAACAGTTGCTGCTGCAGCACGATGGAGATGCCGATGACATCCGGGCGTTCGGCTTCGATCGCCGGCCGCAGGATGTGCTCGAAGACGTCTCGATAGACATTGACCTGGGTGTCCTGCACGGCATCCAGCACGTCGGACGACACGAAGACTTTGTACGACAGGTCGGTTTCCATCGGCGGCATGCAGATCCGAGCCGGCGCGTAGACGAGCGAGATGGCCGCCGTGACTTCTCGAAATACAGTGATGGCCCACTCCAGCTTTTCCGCGTCATAGAATTCCGGCCCTCGGACGATCCGTTTTGCTGTGTCCGCCTTCTCGATCAGTTCGGCAATCCGATCACGAGAGAGGTCGCACAGCGAAAGTTGGAGATCTTTTTCCCACTCCTCCAGTTCGCGTTTCTTTGATAACTTCCGAAGACGATCCAGCTGCTGCGGAACCCGCCTGAGCACCCGCTTCAAAAAGTCCTCGCTGAAATACCAGTCATACATTTCAAGATTAACGTCTTTTTGAATGACGTGGTGACCGGCAGCCCGGAGGAACGCGGTGATCGTGGGGAGGCTCAAATACGGCTCGGAGGGGTACCAGTCCGGGGGAAAGACCAGCATCACTTTCATGCTCCGTCCGCCGCCCTCGCTGGCCGCCCGCCGCTGAAGCTGGATTAATTCGGAGCTGGCCCGGTCGCCCTTGGAATATTCGATTTTCATGAATAAATGTCCTCTGAAGTCCGTGTGGAAGAATCATTCTATTTTGTCCGTCGGATCAAGGTCAAGCTAAGTCTTTCTTGACTCACAGGGCACGACCAGGCGCGACCAGTATGGTATCGCAGACCCTGGAGTCCTCAGCCATGCTCCCGCCATCCGATCCGCGCGAGGAACAAGAGAAACGATGTGACCGTAGTGTCCGTCTGGTAAGACAATGCGACCATTTGGCTGAAAAATTTAGAGCCATTTGGGCCTAGCATTCCTGAAATTTTCGAGTAGAGTGCGGCGCGTATGCTGGTACTGCGATCAGGCATGCGTATAAGCATCCTGCTGGGCCTGGCGCTGATACTGGCCGGCATCCTCCTCGCAACAACCCTCTTCGCGCAGAGCCAAGTCATCTTCGGCCCGAAGCAATACCTGCGCACCGCGGGGCCACCCAACCAATACATCGATACGTTCGCGCTGCCGTCCGGCGCCACGGCGCCGTTTGTACTGCATATGGTCAACGGCAATCCCGATGGGACCAAACGCATCTCCTCAGCGACGATCACCCTCAATGGTGTGCAGATCGCCGGCCCGAGCGACTTCGGTCAAAACGTTGCCGTGATCGATCGCACGGTGACGCTTCAGGCCACCAATACGCTCGAAGTCCGACTCACCAGCGCGCCGGGCAGTGTGCTCACGATCAGCGTACTGGCGACCAGTGCAGGCTCGCAACCCACCGCGCTCACGCCCAATCCGCTCAATCTGACCGCCGGCGCAAGCGGGACGTTGACGGCGACGATTGCCCCGTCACCAACCTCCGCCGGCTCGCTCACCGTCAGCAGTTCCGATACCGGCGTGGCCACGGTGCCCGCATCTGTCGCATTTACGGCCGGCCAGACCAGCATTCCGTTTCAAGTAACCGCCGTTGCCACCGGCACGGCGACCGTCACGGTGGCGCTCAACGGCGGCAGTGTGGCGAGTCAAGTTACGGTCATCCCGCCCCCGCCGACCATCACGAGTGTCTCCCCGACCTCCGGCAGGGTTGCCGACGCGGTCACCATCACCGGGACCAATTTTGTCAATGTCCAATCGGTCACGCTCAATGGGGT
>JBOHOS010000684.1:0-3531 GCA_050731295.1 Nitrospiraceae bacterium
TTCCTGCTGCGGGTCGAGCTGCTCTCCCATCAGCATCAAGGCCGATGTGCCGAGTGAGAAGATGAAGGAAGAAAACGTCACGGGCGGGCGCGGGTCCTGCTCACGGGCTGACTCTGAGGCGGTGGGCCGCGACGGTTCAGCTTGGGGCGCCGGTCCGCTTCCCGGTGGCTCGTCCGGCTGCTCTACGCGGCCACGACGATCTCGAACGACAAAGGATTTAGGATCCTCTTCGGCCATTGCAGCACCACGTGTGTATCGCTGCGAAATATAACACGCTTTTTTCGATCCATGCAAGTCATCACCGGATTGAATCGTACTTAAAAATCCATGATAATGGCCCGACCTCGGAGGTTTTCCGCAGCCGACCAATAACGAGTGAAGGTCCACTATGTCGAAACAGTTCGATGAGCTCGTGCGACTCATGGCCACTCTGCGCGCCCCCGGCGGATGTCCCTGGGACCGCAAACAAACGCATGCCTCGCTCAAGCCGTATCTCATCGAAGAAGCGTACGAGGTCCTCGAGAGCATCGATCAGGATACGCCCGCCCGGCTTCGGGAAGAGCTGGGCGATCTCTTCTTGCAAATCCTCTTTCACGCGCAAATCGGCGCCGAGCAGGGCACGTTGACCATCGACGAGATCATGCAGTCGCTCGCGGACAAATTGGTCCGCCGCCATCCGCATGTCTTCGGGACGGCTGAACAGAAGGACGGCGCCCTCGATCCCGACGAGGTCAAAGTTCGATGGGAACAGATCAAGCGCGATGAGCGAAAGGAAACCGGCCACGCCGGCTCCGTCCTGGATGGGGTTCCGAAGACCCTGCCTGCGCTCCTGCGGGCCTATCAGGTGCAGGCCCGGGCATCGCGTGTCGGATTCGACTGGCCACACATCGAGCCGGTCATACACAAATTAGAAGAGGAGCTTCAGGAGTTTCGAGAGGCCATGGGCGCTCAGGCGGACTCATCGAAGTCACCCGAGGCGCGCCGGGAAGACATCGAGGCGGAATTCGGCGACGTGCTGTTTACCATGGTCAACCTGGGGCGCTTTCTCAAGATCAATCCCGAGGAGGCGCTGCGCAAGACGATCGCCCGCTTCGTGCAACGCTTTCAATTTCTTGAAGCGCGAGCGGCGGCGCACGGCCGCGCACTCGAAGATATGACGCTTGCCGAAATGGATGCAGTATGGGAAGAAGCGAAACAGAAGACGTTGGACTGAGAGCCGAATCCGATGGACGACCAAAACCCATACAAAGATGGTAAGAGGGCTGGCGCCCATCCTCTGGTTGTGTTCTTCGGCATCATTATCGGACTGTGGCTGCTCATTGCGGTGTTTCTGCCGAATCCGAAACGAGATCGGCAAGGCGTCGTACCCGAGAACCCGGAAAACGCTCACAATTTTGCAGAGGAAGCCGATGCGGCACCCGTGATGTTTCGTGTCGAGGCCACCGTGCCCGACGTCAATGCCGTCAGTATCGTGGTCCCCGAACAGGCAACCGCAAGCCAGATCGCAGGGCTTCTCAAGAGATTCCGCGAAGCGCGGTTGAACAATACGCTGACCGACTTGGTCCCACCGACCACACCCGGCCATAAACTAGGCCCGCATGCTGTAGCCGAAATCTATATTTTTTCCGATCCGAAGTACGCGGCGCCCGACGCTATCCGGGTGCTCGCTCGCGGCGCCCATACTCCCGGCGAACTCTATCCGCAGGCGATTCCCTTCGAGGCGGCCATGGAGCAGGTTCGCGGTCATTATCGGATTGACCTCAATGATACGGGCAATCCCGATCGCGCCTCTCTCGGATTTGCGGATGAATCGGGGGTTCACTCCCGGCACCACCGGCGTCTATTCGGTAATTAAATTTCAATCTTGTGCACAATTTCTTCCCAGCCTTCGACGGAAGGGCTTTTATCGCCCCATGCACCGCATAAAAAACCGCACGGTTCGGTCCAACGCCTACATCTTGGGGATGATGAGGACATCCATACAATGCCTAAAACTTGTGCAGGTTGTTCGCATGGTCGCTGGAGTAGGCTTTTATCCTACAGCGTCGGGGTTATTCACATAGTTGTCCACAGATTCTGGGGATGCGGCCATCGCTCTTGAAAAGCCATCATCTCAGCTAGGAGTGGGCAAATCCGGGTGAACGATCGTCGTTCTAGACCGGTCCGGGTGTTTTTAAAGGGACTCTGTTCAAGATTTCTTGTTGGAGCGACGGTTTGATTTCGTTCATCCACGTTTCCAAACGAGAGAACAGGTGGGCGAGCGGGCCGGTGAACGGCCCGATCATCACATCGAATCGCTCCAGGAACATGCCTTCCTCATTGCCGATGTGAAGCTTTTGATCGGCTATTCGGCGGGACAGCATTTGATTGATGAGCACTTGTTGGCCGGGGGTGCCGCCCTCGATATCCAGCACCGTCTTCTTGCAATAGTCCAATTCTTCGGGGATGGCCACCTTGACGCGCACCGCGTAGGGCGTGGGCCAATGGGCGCGTTGCACGGAGTAGTCGTACGAGAAGACCAGTTCGCGCGGCTCTCGGTAGGGGCCGCTGACATTGAGTATGGTGAATGGATGCTTCATAGACGCCGTCGATGTCACTGTGTGGAACACGGCCACGAGACCAAGCCAGCGTGATCGATCTCCTGCGCCCTTATCGCCGCGGTTGGAACTGGATGAACGTGACCTCGCCTTCTCCTTCAGTGAGTCCTCGCCAGCCTTGCATCCCGTCTTGGATGTTGTAGAGATTGGCATACCCTTTGCGGCTCAGGAAATCGCAAGCTGATCGACTTCGATCCCCGCTCGAACAGTAGACGAAGACCTTCTCTGCGGTCTGCGGAATTTCGCTCTGACACCGTTTCTCGAGCTCTTCGAACGGGACCGACTTCGCGCCAGCCGCATGTTTGACCGCATATTCTCGCGGCGTTCTGACGTCCACGAGCACGACGTGATCTGGTTGCGGTCCCCCTTCTCCTTCCAGGATTCGCCGGGTTTCTTCAGCGGACACATCCAGATACAGGCGGCCGCTGAGGATCAGGTCGGGCGAGACCGGCCGATTGTCGGCCAAGGTGGCGACTTGAAGACGCAGGGGTTGAACCGCGTCATGCAATTCCTCAGGAACTCGCTTCAACCGGTTCTCGATATAGTACTGGGTGCGCTTCAGTTGTGTGAGGTCTCGGCGCAGTGCGAAGCATCGCTGCAGCGCGAACAGGCCGGCGGCCAACGCCGACAGACACAGGACCCAAAGCCATCCCTCCATATCGCCTTCCTATCTGGTTCGCTGAGCCGCCGTGTGACGGCTTACTATAGGTTTCATCCCGGCGGTTGGCAAGTACTCCCCGTTCGGCGCGGGATCATGCCGTCACCATCTCTCGAAGAACCCGGTCTGCCGTCTCGGCGCCGTCGCGAATACAATCGGGAATCCCGATGCCCCGATATCCGGCTCCCGTCAAATACAAACCGCGACATGGACGCAGCGCGCCTTGGATTTTCGCCAGTCGATCCAGATGCCCCACCGTATACTGCGGCATACCGC
>JBOHOS010000685.1:0-9490 GCA_050731295.1 Nitrospiraceae bacterium
ACGTTGAGGCGGACTCGCGACCGAGACGCCGTTGGCGGGGTTTTTTCAGCAGTCTGCGGTGGAGGGACTGTGGCGGCACGGCTAATCGACGGCAAAGCATTGGCGCAGGGGATTCGGGAACGCATCGCCAAGGACGTCGCCGAACTGCACGCTCGCGCAGGCATCAGACCTGGGCTTGCGGCGATCCTCGTCGGCGACGATCCGGCATCCAAACTCTACGTAAAGAATAAGCAGAAAGCCTGCGACGCGGCCGGCATCTATGTCGACGAGCATAAACTTCCGGCGACGACGACCCAAGGCGAGCTTCTTGCCCTGATCGAGAAGGTGAACGCGGATCCACAGGTGCACGGTATTCTCGTGCAACTGCCGCTTCCCAAGCAGATCGACAGCAAGGTGATACTGGATGCGGTGTCGCCATTAAAAGATGCCGATGGCTTTCACCCGTACAATATGGGCCGGCTCGTCGAAGGCATGAGCTTGTTTACCCCTTGCACGCCGAAAGGGGTGATCACAATGATCGAATCCACGGGTATCGCGATTGAAGGCAAACGCGCGGTCGTGGTCGGTCGTAGTAATATTGTCGGGAAGCCGGCGGCTCTGCTCCTGATGCATCGAAACGCCACGGTGACGGTCTGTCATTCAAAGACGCGAGACCTGCCGGCTGTCTGTCGTGAGGCCGAGATTCTCGTGGTCGCGATTGGAAAGGCGAAGTTTGTGACGGCGGACATGGTCCGGGATGGCGCCGTGGTCGTGGATGTCGGTGTGAACCGCTTGGAGAACGGGACGTTCGTGGGAGATGTCGATTTCGCACTCGTGAGCGCGCGCGCCGGATGGATAAGTCCGGTCCCCGGAGGCGTGGGCCCGATGACGATCGCGATGTTGTTGGATAATACCCTCGAATCCGCCAAGCGAACCGCTGGCTTGGGTCAAGCAGGCGTCTCGGTCCCTGCAGGGCTGGGTGGGTGAGAATCAATGCTGAAGGAGACCCTCATGAGCCGAGAGCCTCGACGTCTCAAGCAGGTATTGGATCAAGGCGTGTTCGCCGTCACCATTGAATACAATCCTCCCAAGGGAACCAATGTCGCCGCTCTTTTGGCGAATGCCCAAAGTCTGGTCGGTCGCGTGCATGGCGTGAACGTGACGGACAATACTGCGGCGGTCATGCGGGCGGGATCCCTGCCGGTCTGCCGGCTCCTGTATGAAATGGGCCATGACCCCGTCATGCAGATGACCTGCCGTGACCGCAACCGCATTGCCATGCAGTCGGATTTGCTGGGCGCGCACATGCTCGGCATCCGGAATATCTTATGCCTGACCGGCGATTATCCGACTGTCGGAGATCACAAGGAGGCGAAGCCGGTCTACGATCTGGATTCCGTGCAGGTGATGCAACTCGTGTGCGGGCTTAACAACGGCAAGGACATGTCCGGCCACAAGCTGGACGGCGCAACGGATTTCATGATCGGCGCGGCCGTGACGCCGGAGGCTGATCCGATCGGACCGATGCTCGTGAAGTTCGAAACGAAGGTAAACGCGGGCGCCCAATTTTTTCAAACGCAAGCGATTTACCACGCGGATCAGTTCAACGTCTTTATGCAGCGTGTGCGCCAATTCAAGGTCAAGGTGCTGGCCGGCATCCTCTTGTTGCGGACCGCGAAGATGGCCGAATTCATGAACGCCAACATCCCGGGCATCTCCGTGCCGGATGAAATGATCGATGAACTGCGCGCCGCCGGCCCGAAGCACGAAGTGGAGGCCGGAGTGGACATTGCGGTGCGGACGATCAAAGCCGTGCGGCCGCATTGCGACGGCGTACATGTCATGGCGATCAAGGCGGTGGATCGGTTGCCGGAGATTTTGACGCGAGCGGAGCTCGGCTGACAGGAGCTTCAGCGATGACAATCCCGGAATTCCGGAAAGGCAAGCGGGACGGCAAAAAACTGGTCGTCGTGACGGCCTACGATGCGCTGTTCGCCCGAATCATCGAGCAAGCCGGGATTGAGACGATCCTGGTCGGAGATTCGTTGGGCGTGGTAGTGCAGGGAAAGCGGGACACGCTGTCGGTCACGATGGACGACATGCTCTATCATACGAAACTCGTCGCCGGCGCGGCGCAGCGTGCGCTGGTCGTCGGCGACATGCCCTTTCTTTCCTATCAAGTGAGCATCGAAGAGGCCATTCGGAACGCGGGTCGCTTCCTGCAAGCCGGCGCGGCGGCCGTAAAGCTGGAAGGCGGGACTCACGTAGCAGACCGAGTGGAGGCAATCACGCGCTTTGGGATTCCCGTGATGGGGCACCTGGGCATGACGCCGCAGTCCGTCCATGAGTTCGGTGGATACAAAGTGCAAGGCAAAGAAACGGGCAGCGCGGAGACGGTTCTGGCCGACGCGAAGGCGCTGGAAGCCGCCGGGGCATTCGCGATCGTGTTGGAAGCGGTTCCCGCCGATTTGGCGCGCCGCGTGACGGCCGCCGTCTCCGTTCCCACGATCGGCATCGGCGCCGGGCCGCATTGCGATGGCCAGGTCCTGGTCCTGTACGATCTCTTAGGGCTTTTCGATGAGTTCGTGCCGAAGTTCGTCAAACCCTACGCGCACCTCAAAGCGGAGGCGCTCCAGGCGCTGCGGCGCTATCGCGAAGAAGTCGAGCGCGGAAAATTCCCCTCAGAAAGCGAAAGCTACCACTAACGCTGTCATGGCCTTCGCTGTTTCAGGTCAACATCCCCGAATCATCAAAGGGAGGTAGGCGTGTTTGCTAAAAGTCTGCTCCTGAAAAGCCTGCTGCTGTGGTATGTGATCTTTTCGTTAGTGATGGGGATCTCGCCTGCAGACCGTCAGTTCTGGGCCTTAGCGAGCGTGCTTCCGGCTCTTTTGGTGGCCGGCCTAGTTCTGACTCATCGGTTCTTCCCCCTCTCGAATACCACATATATCTTGATCACACTCTATCTGACGCTGCATACCATCGGCATCCATTACACCTATTCAAAGGTGCCGCTGGGAATGTGGCTGGGACAGGTGCTGGATCTGAACCGCAACCATTTTGACCGCCTTGTGCACTTCAGTTTCGGCTTCCTGCTGACCTATCCGTTAGAGGAATTATTTCGGCGCCTGAGCGGTATCCGCGGTTGGTTGCTCTATTATCTGCCCGCGATGACGATCGTGGGCCTCAGTGGGCTGTGGGAGATTCTCGAATCATGGGTGGCTCGGCTCGCAAGGCCGGACTTAGGGCTCGCGGTGCTCGGATCACAGGGTGATATCTGGGATGCGCAAAAAGATATGACCGCGGCGCTGTATGGCTCGTTACTGAGCATCGCGCTGATGATCATCGCGCGAAAATTGATGCAGCCGCAGCCGCTCTTGATGGAAGAGACGGCGGCGCTGTCTCTTATGGAAGAGGAGTCTGCAGAGCAACCTTCATGACATTGACGGCGGCGGCCGCAAACAAAGGTGGGTTCGCGTATAATCATTTACCCCAAGTGCTTGCCGCTTGGTACATCTTCATCTGGATCGCCTTAGCCATCTCACCCCTCGATCGCGGAGATTGGTTGCTCGAAAATATCTTGGCACTGGCGACCGTCGGACTGCTGCTGGCCACTTACCATAAATTTCAATTTTCGAACCTCTCGTATGTTCTCATCACGCTGTTTATGACGCTCCATGCCATCGGCGCGCACTATACCTACTCGGAAGTGCCGCTCGGATTCTGGATGAAGGAGGCGCTGGGTCTGAGCCGCAATCACTTCGACCGGATCGTGCATTTCGCATTCGGGTTCCTGCTCGCGTATCCGGCCTACGAGCTGTTCAGGCGCGCGGCCGGCACCAAAGGCGCCTGGGCCGCATTCTTCGCAATCACCGCGGTGCTGTCGTTGAGCGGGCTGTTTGAGGTAATTGAATCGTGGGTGGCACAGATCGTCAGCCCCGAACTCGGCCAAGCCTACCTGGGCACGCAGGGCGATATCTGGGATGCACAGAAGGATATGACGCTGGCGTGTGTCGGTGCGATCCTCGCCATTGGCCTGACGCTGGCCCTTCCGAAGATTCGGAGACCGGAGAAGTGATTCGGCGAAGCGCTTCGGAGAGAAGATGAGATTCGATCTGCGTTCGGCATTCACTCGGCCCGGGTTATTCGCCAACCCCTGTCTGAAGATGACGGACGTATTCGCCGTCTGAGTCCCACCGCCGCTTGAGTGTACGATACAGCTCATCCAGTTTGCCTTGCTGCTCCGGATTCAGGGTGGGCTGTAGCGCTTCGATCGTTCTGTCCATGGTCCCCTGAACGTGCGGCTGTTGCGCCATCCGCAAGCGCAGCAAGTCTCCTTCTGCTCGCGCTACGATGGGCTCAATCAACCGCTGTTGTTCGACCGACAAGCGCAGTTCGCGGATGAGATGGGTCATCACTCGTTGCTTCAGGCCGGCCAAGCCTTGCTCCCACTTCTGCTGCCGCTGGTAATCATGATAGGCGGTCGTGGCCACGTTGCCGACGATCAACCCGCACAGAAACACGACGGCGATCCCGCCCCACACCCGTACGTGTCTGCTTGACGTTGGACTCATGGCGCACCTGTGAGCAAAGTCGGGTACACCGTCGCTTCAGCCAAGACGGCCGAAAAATCGGCATCGGCTCTCCCCGCATTCCAGGTCAGGACCGATCCCACCAACAGCGCTGAGACGAGGACGACGGCGGCGGCGGCTCGCCAGACCAAACGCGGCACCTCAGTCAAGTTGCTCTCACGGCTCGAGACTCGGCGGACGTCTCGCATCACTGATTCACTCCATCCGGAAAAGAAACGAGGCGCAACTTGCGTCCCATGCGCCTGCTTCAAGGCGCCCTCAAGCTTGTCGACCTGTTCCGTGCGGGATCGTTTCATGCCGGATCCCTCAGTAATCTCTCCAGGATCTTTCGAAGTTGTTGACGGGCGCGGTGCGCTCGGACCTTCACATTGACGACACTCCAGCCCAGGAGCTCCGCAGCCTCTCGTACCGAATATCCGTCGAGGTGCACAAGGGTGACGACCATGCGATTCTCGACTGAGAGTTGAGCCAGAGCCCAGTGTAACAGCTCGGCCGTCTCCTGTTGCCGCGCCATCTTCTCGAAGCGTTCGTGGGACTCCGCTGCCAGGAGGCGCTCGGTCCACTGTTGATGGTCCTCTCCCATTCCACTGATGGGGACTTCCTTCCGAGCCGAAGCGCCGCGCCACATATCGTAACAACTCCGAACCGCAAGAGTGGCTAGCCAGTGCGCGAACGGCGTCCGGAACGAATAGGTCGGCAAGGAGATATAGGCCCGCACAAAGGCATCGTGCGTCACTTCGTCCACCATCTCCTTAGGAACATGGCCGGCCACGATACGGCCAACGTGTTGCTGATAGCGGGTGATCAATTCCGCAAAGAGATCGACTTCTCCGGCCACGATCCGCCGAATGAGGTCCTCGTCCGCCGGCCCAGACCCTACCACGCTTCCCCCTGGGACGGTCGCCATGGTGATGGGGCTGTCCAGTCCGACCCGGTAGGATCCGGGCGCTCAGCGGTCTCCTTCCGGTATGGGGGCTCCTCACACGTTAAGTCGGAGGATCCATGCAGAAGGTTACACGGAAAAGGGGCACACAGGCCCCACCAGACTTCGTTGGATCGGGCATGTAACCTCAACGGCCCTTTCTCCGACTTTCATGATGACTGGTACACTAACGAAGGGTTGGGACACGCGATGACTTCGTTCATTGTAGTCCTTCTGTCGAGCCATTGCTCGCGTTGGAATGACGGAGAGGAGGAATGGGCGGAACTATCGTTGATGCGCTTTGGTTGAGACCCTGATGACGACGACCACCACCCATGAAGCCCGGAAGGACGACGGCATGCCGGAGTCTATCTCTCGCGCTCGGGTGCTCAAGCGCTCGTTGGCCGCGCTGCTGATGCTCGGTCTCGCCGCCATTGGCGGGTATGCCCTGCTGACGAGGTCAGGCGACGCGCAGCCGCGCGTCGCAGGCCAAGGACCGGCCTCCGTCGCACGTCCCGTGCCGGTGGTGGCCGTGGCCGCGAAGACGGGTGATATCGGCATGTATCTCAGCGGGCTGGGGTCGGTCACTCCGCTCAATACCGTCACCGTCAAAAGTCGTGTCGATGGACAACTGATGCAGGTTCGGTTTCGAGAAGGGCAGATCGTCCAGAGCGGTGAGTGGTTGGCCGAAATCGATCCGCGTCCGTTTGAAGTGCAGTTGACTCAAGCACAGGGCCAGATGGCCCGTGACCAGGCGCAGCTCAAGAACGCCCAACTCGATCTGCAGCGCTATAAGGGGCTGTTCCAGCTGGGATTCATCGCCAAGCAGCAGCTCGATACCCAAGAATATTTGGTGCGCCAGTATGAAGGCGTCATCAAGACCGATCAGGGGCAGATCGACAATGCCAAACTGCAGTTGAGTTACGCCCGGATCACCGCCCCGATCGGCGGGCGCGTCGGCTTGCGCCTGGTCGATGCGGGCAATATCGTTCGTGCCGGGGATCCGAATGGACTAGTCGTGATCACGCAGCTGCAACCCATTTCCGTGGTGTTCACCATCCCGGAGGATCATCTTCCCCCGGTGCTCGACAAGCTCAAGGCCGGGGAGCGCTTACCCGTCGAGGCGTTTGACCGGGAGCAAAAGCAGCGGCTGGCCACGGGCACGTTGCTGACGGTCGATAACCAGATCGATCCGAATACCGGCACGGTACGGCTCAAGGCCGTTTTTCCCAACGACGACCATGAACTGTTTCCCAATCAGTTCGTCAACGCCCGCCTTCGCTTGGACGTCAAGCGGGGAACCACGGTCATTCCGACCGCCGCCATTCAACGAGGCCCTCAAGGCGCATTTGTCTACGTCGTGAAGCCTGACCAAGCTGTAGAAGTGCGCGCCGTCGGTGTGGGGCCTACCCAGGGGGATAAGGCATCTATCGACACCGGCCTGTCTCCCGAGGAAGTTGTCGTGGTGGATGGCGCGGAAAGGTTGCGAGAGGGCAGCCAGGTGGACATACGCGGTCAAAGCGACAGGACTCCGAAGAGAAACGACGCGGTCCCGAAAGCGAGCCGGTCGTGAATCCGTCCCGCCTCTTCATCCTGCGGCCGGTCGCGACGGTCTTGCTGATGGCGGCCGTTCTGCTCGCCGGATTCATCGCGTACCACCAGTTGCCGGTTTCTGCTCTCCCTCAAGTCGACTACCCCACCATTCAGACCATGACTTTCTACCCAGGCGCAAGCCCGGACGTGATGGCGTCGTCCGTCACCGCGCCATTGGAACGCCAGTTCGGACAGATGCCGGGTCTGAAACAGATGACGTCGACCAGCTCCAGCGGCAGCTCGGTCATTACGCTGCAGTTCAGCCTGGGTCTCAGTTTGGACGTAGCCGAGCAGCAAGTACAGGCGGGCATTAATGCCGCGTCTACCTTTTTGCCACGGGACCTTCCGAACCCGCCGGTCTATAGCAAGGTCAATCCCGCCGATGCGCCGATCTTGACGCTGGCGTTGACGTCCGAGACGATGCCTCTGCCTCAGGTCGAAGATCTCGCGGATACCAGATTGGCCCAGAAGATTTCCCAGTTGTCGGGCGTGGGGCTTGTCGGCATCAGCGGAGGACAGCGGCCGGCCGTGCGGATCCAAGCCAACCCCGTCACGCTGGCGGCGTATGGTCTCACTCTTGAAGACCTGCGAGTGGTGGTGGCGGCTGCCAATGTCAATCAAGCCAAGGGCGCGTTCGACGGCCCGCGACGGGCCTCGATCATCGGCGCGACCGACCAGCTCCTCTCAAGCCAGGAATATCAGCCGCTGATTGTCTCCTATCGCAACGGCGCGCCGGTACTGTTGTCCGATGTCGCCGATGTCATCGACGATGTCGAGAACGTCAAGCAAGCTGCGTGGATGAACGAGACTGCGGCGGTCATTGTCAACATCCAGCGCCAGCCGGGCGCCAATGTCATCGAAGTCGTCGACCGCATCAAGAAGCTGCTGCCGCAACTGGAAAGCGCGTTGCCGTCTTCCATCCACGTCTCCGTCCTGACCGACCGCACGGCGACCATTCGCGAGTCGATCCATGACGTGCAGTTCGAGTTGATGCTGTCGGTCGCGTTGGTCGTGATGGTCATTTTTCTGTTCCTCCGCACCCTCGCTGCGACGGTCATCCCAGCCGCGGCCGTCCCGTTATCTCTCGTGGGGACCTTCGGCGCGATGTATGTGATGGGCTTCAGCGTGAACAACTTGACCTTGATGGCGCTCACGATTGCGACGGGGTTTGTGGTGGACGATGCGATCGTCATGATCGAGAACATCGCCCGATATATCGAAAAGGGGGAGTCGCCGCTTCAGGCCGCGCTCAAGGGCTCCGAGCAGATCATTTTTACCATCCTGTCCTTGACCATCTCGCTCATCGCCGTGTTGATTCCATTGCTGTTCATGGGGGATGTGGTGGGACGGTTGTTCCGTGAGTTCGCGATCACCCTCGGCGTGACCATCCTCGTCTCGGCTGCGGTGTCGCTCTCCCTGACTCCGATGATGTGCGCCAGGTTGCTCCGAAAGACGCCGGAGGAGCGGCAAGGACGGTTCTACCGCGTGTCTCAGCGGTGGTTCGATCAAGCCATCGCGAGCTACGGGAAGACGCTGCGATGGGTGCTGGCTCATCAGAGCGCGACTCTCGTCGTGGCGGTGGGAACCCTGGTTCTGACCGTGCTGCTCTATATCGCCGTGCCCAAAGGCTTCTTTCCGGTTCAGGATACCGGAGTAATCGTGGGCATTTCTGAAGCGCCGCAATCCATTTCGTTTGGAGCGATGGCCACGCGTCAACAGAGCCTGGCCAAGGTGATCCTGAACGATCCGGCGGTCGAAAGCCTGTCGTCGTTCATCGGGGTGGACGGAACCAACACGACGCTCAACAGCGGGCGCATCCTCATCAATTTAAAACCGCTGTCAGAGCGGAAGGTGAACGCGACCCAGGTCATTCACCGCCTGCAATCCGCGCTCGGGAACGTTAACGGAATCACGCTGTTCTTGCAGCCGGTGCAGGACCTCACGGTCGAAGACCGGGTGAGCCGCACGCAGTACCAGTACACCCTCGAAGATCCCGATATCGAGGAGTTAAATGCATGGGCGCCCAAGTTGGTGGACGCTCTCCGGACGCTTCCGGAGCTTCGCGACGTGAGCAGCGACCAACAGAATCACGGGCTCCAGGCCATGCTGGTGATCGATCGCAGCACCGCGTCGAGGCTGGGCATCACGCCGCAAATCATCGATGAAACGCTCTATGACGCCTTCGGGCAGCGGCTGGTCTCCACCATCTTTACGCAGTTGAACCAGTATCGCGTCGTGTTGGAAGTGAAGCCCGACTTTCAGCAAGGCCCCGACGCGCTGCAGCATATCTATGTCCGTTCGTTCAGCGGTGGCCAAGTTCCCTTGAGCGCGTTCACGCAGTTCATGGAAACAACGGCCCCGCTGGTGGTGAGCCACCAGGGGCAGTTCCCGGCGGTTACGCTGTCGT
>JBOHOS010000686.1:0-1990 GCA_050731295.1 Nitrospiraceae bacterium
GGTCGGGTGAGGGCATCGCCGTAGATGGATGCGCATCCTATAAAGTCCGTGCAGCGGTGCAAGACGAACCTTGCTGGGTGGAGGAACTGCGCGGAGTCGAACGCGCACCCGCTGCTATCCTCAAGACAGTCGCTGACACCTCTATCCCTGTGTCTCCCCGATAGCTGGATGCTGGTGAGGAGGGCCAGGTCTGGCGGACACGGTCCGAGCAACTTCGATCCTTGAGGGAGCGACGGAGTCACGCTCATCATGCTCCCATGCGTCGGCTTGACGACGGGGCATGCTCACGCTAAGGTTGCACCGTTCACTCGGCACCTCCACCAGCGGGCGCTGCGCGCCTGCGAAACCATGCGACCTAGGTCGATTGGACCGAACCCATGACCGTAGCTCTTTGTGTTAAATGTGGGGCGTTTAAGCATGGTGCTTTCAATACGTGTGACTCATGCGGATTTCGTCCTGTTGATGACTATGACTTCGCTTATTCTCTGGCTCTTAGTGACCATTATTTCACTTTGGAAGCTTTGCGAGAGATTGGTGCAGCGATCCCCAAAAACGGCAGACCTAGCCTTCCACCAGAGCAAGAGAAACAAATGCTTGCGACCATCCGCGACCCGAATCTACAGCGCATCCTCGGGCTCGGCGCCACGGGCGTGACGGCAACAAAAAAGAACACGGTAGCAAGGAAGGGCACTACCGTTATCGGGAGGTTGTTTGGTCGGCAGTCCAAAGCGCGCATTGATTCACGAGTCCGGGAAGTTTCCACGGAAGAATATGTTCACTCCTTCTTGCAACATATGATCCCGCTCGCAATGGACAATACGAAAGAATGGATGGCCGTGTTTGTCGAGACACTGGGTCGGTACAGGGTCGATGAAGACAAGATTACAGAGATATTATCTCGACATCACTTGTCTTTGTTCTACCTCGCTGGATTTATCGTTCTCCATTCTCAGCCAATATACAGCTGCTTCGAGGGATCAACGCCGAAACGAATCTTGAGTGAACTCGACGGACAGCTCGCCTCGCACTTTCGCGACTCTTTGGCGCCTGTACCGAAGCTAGTAGTCGATTTCCGAGCCACGATAGAGACGCATTCAAAAGATGCCACAGCGATGCCACACGATGCAATTATCTTTCGCATTATGGAGTATCTTCAGTTTGACGAGGATGATGGTTTAAGCGGGTTATTTCACAACCCTTTGTTTGTAACTACACTTAGCGCTGGCTTGCTGAGTGACGGTATTGGCTGGATAAAGCAGACTAGCCAAGAAATCCGAGTGGTCTGATTAGCATCTCATCGTCGGTCCAGCACGGAACCAGGTCATGGCGCAGGCGCCTTGCCGCAGGATCGAGCTCGTCATCGAAAACCGCTGGGGCAATCCGGCGGTCTCCTTTGGAGCGGGTCCGGGCATCATATTCCAGGACAGCGGCCCCAGTCGTGCGTCAGTGCTGGTGGCACCAGCTGGCCCGAGGTGCTTTCGGATCGAGCAACCTGTCGGCCCGCTATGGCCATTGGTCCATGGCGACGTGATCGAGGCGGAGCCCATCGGCGATGATCTTTGGCGCTTCAAGTGGCTCGTCGCGAAATCGCAATATCGACAAGAGTCGTTCTGGTTCTCCAACTCGGCCGCGAGGAGCCTGGGTCTGCAGCCGATTCTCGGTGAGATCGTCGGCCACGGCGGCGTTTGGCAGGCCTGGGAACGCATGCATACGACTGTTCTCTCCGTCGCTTATCGCCTGCCCTACAACCCCAGGGTACGGCTCTGGAAACTGTTCGATGAAGACTCGCCCCTTGGGGCCTGCATGACGACCTCGTGGAAGCAGGCGGGTCGTCTGACCCCAATCCTGGACGAAATCCTCGCCGATGGGGGCTCTTGGCAGATCTGGGAAAGAAAAACATCCTGTTCCATCGTCAAGTACAGGGATCCTAAGGCCAATTCGGAGCGGGACAACCGCGTTCTTGAATTCCTGAAGGCGCTCAGGCGACGAC
>JBOHOS010000687.1:0-1692 GCA_050731295.1 Nitrospiraceae bacterium
CGGCGGCCGAACAACAACTGGTGGGATGCCCGCTTCCCGCCTCGCTCGTCGCCCGGACGCTCTCGATCCTCAGGTGGGTGGCTTTATTGGTGAGTGCCGAGATCAGCGTGTGTTGTGCCATTCTGACAGCCATGCTTCATCTCCTTATGGTGAACGCTTTCTTAGGAGGGCGCAAAGATCAAGGTAACAAAGACCAAGATAGTCCGTCAATTCGATGCGCCGCCGCCGTGAGCGCCGAGTCGATGACATGCCATTATGGCGTGAATGGGCCGCCGGCAAGCGGGTGCTGAGGCGCCGGCCCCATGACGTCTCCTTCTTGGGGCAGAATGCGGAAATGCGTGATGGCGTATGAGACCGAGCGGCCGACTTCAAACCGGCATTGGCGAAAGTCTTCCTTGTTCATCCGGGATCGTAAGATCAGGCCGGTCTCCGTTTCAATCTCGAGCCGGTAGGACACCCCCAAAAAATAGATGTGGCGCAGGCGCGCCTGCTGGCGAAAGCGGGCCGAGTCGTCGGACACTTTAAGATAGTAAGGTCGGAAGCCGATGTGGATTCGCTCGCCGTCGTGAAACGTGAGGGCCGGAAATTCCAACGACCCGACCCGGGCGACGCCATTTTTCACTTCCGCCTCCAGAATATTCATCGAACCGATGAACCGGGCAACGAATTCCGTCGCCGGTTCTTCGTACACCTCGGCCGGCGAGCCGACCTGTTCCAGCCGACCCTTGGCGAAGACGATCAGGCGATCCGAGACTTCCATCGCTTCTTCTTGATCGTGTGTCACGAACAGGCTGGTGACGTCCAGAGCATCGTGCAACCGGATCAGCCATTCGCGAAGTTCCTGGCGCACCTGCGCATCGACGGCGCCGAACGGTTCATCGAGCAAAAGCACGCTTGGACGTGGGGCCAGGGCCCGCGCAATCGCCACGCGCTGGCGTTGTCCGCCGGACAATTGATGAGGGTATCGATCTCCCATGCGTTCCAGGCCCATCAACTGCAATAACTCCGACACACGGCGTGCGGTGTCGGCCCGCGACCATTTCTTCACGGTCAGCCCGAAGGCGACGTTTTCATAGACCGTCGTGTGTTTGAACAAAGCGTAGTGCTGGAAAACGAAGCCGATCTTGCGCTGCTGCACGGGCAGATCGTTGACCCGCACCTGGTCGATGAAAATGTCGCCTGAGGTGGGTGTTTCCAGCCCGGCGATGATCCGAAGCACGGTCGTTTTCCCGCTGCCGCTCGGCCCCAGCAGCCCCAGCAATTCACCTTCGTTGACGCCGAAGGAGACATTGGACACGGCCTCGACCGGACCAAACAGTTTGGAGAGGTTTCGGACTTCGATTTTCACGACGTGCTCGATTGCCGCATTATTTACGCGCCTCCCACTCTGGCCACGGCTGCGGTCCGAGCCTTGGCCAATTCAAGCACGATGAGGATGAGAAAGGACACCGCCAGGAGCGCGACGGCGACGGCATACGCGCCGAGATAATTAAAGTCGACGTAGCTCTGGTAGATGTGCATGGTCGCGGTCTGGGTCAGAAGGAGGACGTTGCCGGAGACCACGAGAATGGCGCCGAACTCGCCGATGGACCGCGCCACGGTCAATGTCGCTCCGTAAATGAGTCCCCAGCGGATGGCCGGCAAGGTGACTTTCAGAAAGACGTACCACTCGCTCGCGCCCAGCGTCCGCGC
>JBOHOS010000688.1:0-1842 GCA_050731295.1 Nitrospiraceae bacterium
AAGGCATAGTGATGGATCTCGAACAAATCGGCGTCGTCGAAATCGAGAGTCAGCGTCTCATTGACGCGCACCGGAGCGAAGTGCCCATGTGGGCCGTCGTATGTGAGACCGAAGATGTGCGCAAAGAAACGGGCCGATGCGTCCTTGTCGTGCGCCGGCACGACGGTGTGATTCAACGTGATAGCCATGATTCGACTCCCTGCAGGTCCAAGCATAAGGCTGGCGGCGCCCGGCTTGTGTGCCTGCGGCGTTATCTTAATTCACTGACGGATGATCGCCGGTGATGACTTGCGCCAAGTCGCCGAAGTATTGGCCATGAAGCCCAAAGGGAATATGGTGCGGAACTTCGGCTCGTGCTCGTTCCTCGAAAGACTCTGCATCGAGAATGAGCAAGAACGAAGCCCCTTTTTTTGCATCCAAGACGACAGACAGGATGACTCCTGCGTCCTCCTTCGAGCGATCGGGCGCCGCGACGAACACCGGTTCTCCCGGATAGCATTCCGCCTCGGACCATGTTTTTGACCAACCATCATGGACATTGATCTTGATAAGTTGATCGTGGAAATTGCCGGGCAGCCGGTTACCGGTCCCGTACACGTAGCGATACGGACGGGTGTTATGCGCCTGGTAATTGATCCGGGGCAATTCCAGCGATTCGTTCGAAAGGAATTCGCCGGCGGCCGCACGAGTTTGGAGGTTCAGCCGGTATCGCCGGAGTTGCCCTGTCGAGATCTCGCTCTTATTCCTGAGGTTGTCTAAGTAGAGGGCGTCGATGATCGAGGGGTTCGGGTATGTCACAAGATCAAGGACGAGATCATCCCCCTGCTCGAAGGCGTTGACGTGGTGGAAGGCGAAGACCGCTTCGGTCTCGAAGCGGCCGATCAGCTTTCCATTGTCCTTGCTCAGAACCCAGAAGCGGGTGCCGCGCTCCGGCTTCCACTCGTAGTTCTCGATATAGGGCCTCCCCCGGAGCAGTTGCTTGAAAGGGGTGGTGACCAGGGGGCACTCGGCGAGGACCACGTATCGCTCCGACATGCCGAATGAATGGATGTACGCGGGTTCGTCTATGGACACGGATCCAACCAACCGGCTATGCCCTCTGTTCCGGCCCGGTAGGCAGAAAACGTGATAGCGGCTTTTTCTGGCGAGTTCGATGCGGTAAAGAAACGACGAGTCACCTCGAAAATCAAAATGCGGGTGCGCCGTTGAGATCTGGCCCTGTAGCTGCCCGTCGTCATTGAATACACCGAGTGTGCGCAGCGTCTCCGGATCGAATAAGATCGGCAAGGGGGTTTCGGTCAAGGCGACGTACCGGCTGGCCAGCATGGTGACGTTCACGCAGGCGTTATCGGTGAAGCGAGGAAAGAAGATGGAGAGGACGCGCCCGAAGAGCGAACGGCAGGGATCAGTGGCGAACTCGCTTCGGCTGATTTTATCGCTCGCGGTCGCTTCCTGGAAGGATCGACTGCGGAGAAAGCGGTTCGAATAATTGACGTGTTGCCCTCGAAAAGAGAATTTATGGAGCATGGCCAGTCCGTCAAACCAGTGCCTGTAGCGCCGGCGCCCAATCTCGAACTTAGCCGGGCCGTTACGCACGAGTGTGCCTTGCAGCCAAGCGGGAATGTGACCCGTGACCGGCACCTGATCCAGGTGAACTTCCTGCTCGAGCGTCGAGAAGCCGATTTGATAGCGAGGTATGCTCGTCATGGGATCATCCGCTGCCATGTTACGGGATCGGGTTTACTTCTCGCTCGCCAACACAGGCGCAATCAGGACAATCACTCATCTTAACAGGGAGAACGCCTTCAACCCTGCGAGCCAACCGGCCAGAGCAAGAGCCGC
>JBOHOS010000689.1:0-13959 GCA_050731295.1 Nitrospiraceae bacterium
GGGTTCATCCTGCTATGACTGTTGACGCACTCAAGCTACCAGAGCAGGATCTAACCTTGCTAACCAATCTTCAGAATACTGACCTCACAGGAGCCCTCCTGAAAGGCGCCGATCTTCGCGGAGCAGACCTAAGTACAGCGCGCGGGCTTACTCAAGAGCAGGTTAATGAGGCGTGCGTGGATGAGCATACCGTGTTACCACAAGGGCTAAAAAAGCAAGAGATTTGCACAAAGGCAGAATGAGCTTAACAAGTCCTTTTTCCATCAACATGGCATGGCGCGAGACGCGCGCGGCGTGGCGGCATTTCCTGTATTTTTTCGTCTGTATCGCGTTGGGTGTGGGAGCCTTGGTCGGCGTCGGCGTGTTTGCGTCGAATGTCGAGCAGACCGTGACGCGGGAAGCGCGCGCCCTGATGGGAGGCGATCTGGAGATTCGCTTGAGTCGCCTCATGAGTGAAGGTGGCCGGTCAACGCTTGCGGCGCTTGCCGTACAGGGAATCGAGATCCTTCACGTCAGTGAACTCGTCGCGATGGCGTCACGCGTCGAACGCGAGTCCGACCCCGGCAAAGAGACCCTGTTCCGTCCGACCCAGATTGTCGAGCTGAAGGCAGTCGAGGCGGGCTATCCATTCTACGGCGCGGTCAAGAGTATCCCGCAACGCCCGCTGCAAGAATTATTGGCTCCGGTATCGAACGGGTGCGGCCCGGATCGAGACTCCGTCATCTCGGGCGTGCTCGAACGCAGGCGCGCAGGAACCTGCCATGGCGCGGTGGTTCAGGAATCGCTGTTAATCAAGATGGGGCTCGCCGCGGGCGATCATCTGAGGATCGGTCAGACGGTGTTCACGATCACCGGGGTGATTCACCAGGAACCGGACCGCGCGGCGACGGCCTTTAGTCTCGGGCCGCGGGTGATGATTTCCCAAGAAGGGCTGGCCGCCGCCGACTTGATCAAACCGGGAAGCCGAATCCGGGAGCGGTACCTTGTACGCGTGCCCACGGCGGTCCCATTTCAACCCTTGCTCACGGCCTTACGCAGCCAACTCGCCGGTGACTCGGCTCGAGTGTCGACCTACCGCGAAGCTCAACCCCAACTCAGGCGGTTCCTCGATCAACTCACGCGCTATTTGGGCTTGATCGGTTTGACGGCGCTCTTCGTCGGCGGGATCGGGGTCGCCAGCACCGTGCACGCGTTTCTCAAGGAAAAGATGAAAACCATTGCCATCTTGAAAACCTTGGGCGCCGAGTCCGGCACGGTGGTGCGGACCTATTTATTTCAAACGCTCTGCCTCGGTTTTCTCGGAAGTGTGGCGGGCGCATTCCTTGGCCTCTCACTGCAAGGCCTGATGCCAAGGCTCCTGGCAGGGTTCGTTGCCCCTGATCTGATCGAATTGACGACAGGCCGCGCGGTATTTTCCATCCTTCCGATCATGAAAGGGCTTGCCTTAGGGGTCGCAACGACATTGCTGTTCACCGTGTGGCCGTTGCTGGGCATTCGAGATATTCGGCCGGCCTTGGTGTTTCGAACGACGATTACGCCCATGAGCGACTCGGAGGCGAGTCGCCGTGGGGTGAATTGGCGGCATCTGATGGCCGACCGCGTGCGCTGGATGACGGCCCTCGTCATTGCGATCGGGCTGGCGGCGTTGGCTGTCTGGCAGGCCGGATCGGTGAACATCGGCCTCCTCTTCATTGGAGCACTGGCGGCTGCCGTCGTCATCCTCAACGCGGCCGCCGCGCTGTTGATCACCGTGCTCAGGCGAGCGCCCGGCCCGCGCTCGCTGGCGGTTCGCCACGCCATGAGGAATCTGTATCGCCCGGGTGGACAGGCGGTCAGCGTCATGGTCTCCATCGGGATCGGAGTCATGATCATCGTGACCATCTCGCTCCTGGAGCATGCCCTGGTCCGGCAGGTCGGTGAAAGCCGTCCTATGGACGCGCCCACATTTTTCTTCATCGACATTCAGCCTGATCAAAAGGAAGGGTTCGAGCGGTTGATTCAGAACCGCGCGACCGGCCATCGGCCTGAGATGACGCCGCTGGTTCGGTCGCGGCTTCACGCCGTCAACGGGCAGGCGGTCGCTCTGAATGAGGACGAGCTCTCGGAGCGAGACCAGGAGCGGGACAAAGAGCAGCGGGGCAAATCCTGGTACTTCACGCGCGAGTATGTGCTGACATTTCTCGACCGTCTCCCGAAGGACAACACCATCACCAAAGGGGAATGGTGGTTTCATGGGGAGACGCTCCCGCATGCGCTGGTGTCGGTTGAGGAAGAGGCGGCGAAACATCTCGGCTTGGAACTCGGGTCGATGATCGAATTCGATATTCAGGGGACTACGCTGGCGGCGGAGGTGAGCAGCACCAGAAAGGTGGAATGGAACAATTTCTCCACCAATTTTTATATGATCCTGTCACCCGGCTCTCTGGCCGGCGCGCCCTTCACCTATGTCGCGACGGTCCGGGTCAAACCTGAGGACGAGGTGCCGTTGCAGCAAGCGGTGGTCGCGGCGTTTCCCAATGTGACGGCCATCAACATCGGTGAAGTGATGGAGAGCTTCGCTCGGATCTTGGAGCATCTTTCCTTTGCCATTCGCACCGTCGCGCTCTTCTGTATTCTCGCCGGCGCGATCGTCATGGCCGCGGCGCTCGCTACGAGCCGGTATCGGCGCCTCTACGAGTCGGTGGTCTTTAAAGCGTTGGGCGGCACCCGCAACCTGATTGCCGGCTCGTTTGCCGTCGAATATACGCTCATGGGCGCGGTGGCCGGCGTGATCGGCATCCTCCTCGCCAGCGCCCTCTCGTGGGCGGTGCTCTATTTTTCCCTGGACCTGACCTGGACCTTTCAGCCCGTCGTCCTGGCGGTGGCGTTCATGCTGACCGTCACGCTGACACTGCTCGTCGGCTTTCTCAGCACCTTCCGTATCCTAGGCCAGCGACCGCTGGCGATTCTTCGGCACGAGTAGCCGGCTCAGGTTGGGTGGGTGATAAAATGGCTAGCGCCGGTTTCTTCTCGCAACGGACCTCGCTCCGGATAAGGGGCGTCCTGGCGCGCCTGGGGCGGGCGGGTGTGGATGAACGGCGTCATTTCAACGAGAGCTTCACCTGGCTGTCTCCGCCGGTCTTATCTTCTTTTGCCGGCGCCACGATGAAGAGGCGCTCCTCGCCCAAAGTTCCCGCTTTCAGCAGGTAACTCTGCACATTCTTGGCGCGATCTCGCTTCAGCGCATTGAAGTCCTCTTCGGTCACGTCTTGCCGTTCAATCAGGCTTTGCTCCATGTCGGCAAAGGCCACACCGGGGGAACCGGACTCGCTGCCTTCGCGAGACGCTGCTTGTGAGGAGTCCTTCTTGGACGGGCGGCTGGATTTGAACGGATTCAAGCGCGAGAAGAATTCCCAAAACCCCGATTTCTTCTCGGGCTCCTGAAACGCGTCATCGGAAAGCGCGGGCATGCCCGAGTCAACCGCGTTGGGTGAAGACTGAGATCGCTCCGCCGCCTTCGCCAGCTCGGCATAGGCCAGCCGAACCATTCGTTCGTATTCCTGGTCTTGAAGCGGAATATCCTCCTCCAACGACGGGTTTCTCGTTTTCATGGCTTTCATCTTTTGCTGCTTGAAGAAGGTGCGCAGCTTTTCTTTGGCCAAGGCGGGCCGGTCGTCCACGGGATCGGCCTGAGCCGCAATCTCGAGATTCAACCCGGGTCGATCCATCAAGACTTTGGCCAGCTTGTCGAGTTTTTGCGTTTCCGACTCGCCCGGCACAGCACTGCCGGCGGGAAAGGCGATGACGCTCAATTCCTCGCCGCCACCGCCCGATCCGGCGATGGCCCCCACGAGGGCAAAGGGTGACGTCGCGACCTTCTCGAGAATATTAAGAAAGGCCCTCCAGATGACTTTGCCCAACTTGAATTCGGGGTCGTCCAGCTTGCCGCTGACCGGCACATCCAAATGAATTTTTCCCTGGCGATCCTGAAGAATCGCAATCGCCAACTTGACCGGGAGCGACGTGGCGTCCGGGCTGTCGGTGTGCGGGCCCAATGTGAGTTGGTCGACCAACACCACATTTTCCGCGTCCATTTTCCGCTCCGCCACCTTGTACCGCAGATCGGCAGAGAGCTTGCCTTTTTGAAAAGGATACCCAGCGTACTTCCCCGTGTAGGGAGAAAGCGGGGGCAGGTCGAAACTCTTGAGAGAAAACTCCAGGTCCGCGAACAGGTCTTTGCTGAGAGGGTTGATGTGCCCGGAAATCGACAACGGAGCGTGGCCGTCCAACTTCCCCGACATCGCCACCTTGGCCTTCGCCCTGCTCTGTGACGATAGACCCTGAATACGGCCGCCGAGTTTGCGAATCTCGGCCGCGTAGTTCGGCTGTATGGATCGATCGGTAAAGGCGACGGTGGAATCTTCCAGAACGACGGCTTTGACCGAAATGGGAGTCGGGGAGGATTGTGCGGGCTCGGATTTAGAACTCTCCGGAGGCGTTTCGACATCCTTTTTGGCCGATGTCCGCATGAGGTTCGTGACGTTCACCCGGCCATCGGACGCGACCACCACGGATGATTTCAGCTTCTTCAGCCTAATTTCATCGATGGCAATGGCGGTGGGAGACACATCGGCATGAATCCCATTCAATGCGAACGTGTCCCATGCGACCACGCTTTTAGACGAAATGGTGTCTACCGCGGCGACCTGATTCAGGGAAAATGCCCCGGTGAAACGGAGCATCGGCGCGCCGGCCTCCGGTGCGCCATAAATAACATGACCCTGGAGATTTGCGTTTCCGCCGGTGAGTTGGACATTGGCCTGTTCATCAAGGTAGGGCTGAAACGGCCGGAGATCGAAATCCTTCACGGCCACCCGCAGGTCGGCAAACACGGGGGCATGGCGGAGCGTGCCGGTCGCGGCCACCGTTCCGGCTTGATTCCAACGGAGCGAGGCCTCTGTCGCGATGGGTGTGCGATCGGGAAACGCCAGCCCGTTGACCTTCAAATTGATTCGGTCGAGGATCAGCTTCGCCGGCGTCGCAGGCACGGCATCTTCGGCCGTCACGCTGAAGTTGGTCACGGTGACGTCTTTCACGGCCAGCCGCCAGGGCTCTGGATTCTCACGGTTCTCGGTCTTCTTGGGATCTTCAGTCTTCGGCGGTGAAGGAGCCCCGGCCTGCCCGGCCTGATTGGTTCGTGGATTCACCAATGTCTGAAGATTGAGCGTCCCGTCTCGCTGCCGGCGCGCGAGGATCGCGCCGTCGTCCAATGCCACGTTGTCCACGGTGACGACCCGCTTCAGAAGGTCGGCGTTGGCTTCACCGACCGTCAATGATGCCAGTGTCACCACAGGTTCCTGAGTATCGGGCGGAGTCAGCTTGAGATGTTTCACCTCAAGGGCGGCATGATTGATTTGAAGATCCAGCGACCCGCTCGAGGCATCGAGTCGATATTCCGCGCGGAACCCTGCTTCGCCGTCCGCCACGTGGAAGCGGGCGAACTCGGCATAATACGGCGCAAAGGTTTTCAATTGGACGCCGCTGACGGTGAGCACACCGTTCGAGCGGAGCGGATCGACCGAAAACGCCCCGGACCAAGACACGGTTGCGCCGGGTTCCGTGTGAGCCGAAAAGGAGTAGGGACTCTTCGCGTCCGGTTGGGTGCTGAAATCAGTCAAGCTGAGTTGGATGGGGTAGACCTGGGCCTCGAAATTCGGGGTTCGGGTGAAATCGGCGAACGTGACCCCGCCATCGTCGATTTGCAGCTTTTCAATATTGATTTTCGGAGGTTTCGAGGGCTCCGTTTGAGGTTGTGGCGCTGAATGGCCGCTGAGTAGGTTATCGAAATTGGTTTTGCCGTCTTGAAGCACGACGATGGCCACGGCAGGTTTCTTGAGGCTGATCTCTTTAAAGTTTAGACTTCGCTGGAAGAGCGAGGACAGTTGCAGGTTCACGAACAGCTCGTCCAGCGACGCAAACAGTTGCCCGTCCGGCTCGGTTACCTGAAAGCCCTTGATTCCGAGCGACAGGACATACGGATTGATCCGCACCTCTTGGACCGTGACGTTACGATGGAGTACCGCGGGAAGTTTGCTTTCAAGCTGTGACTTGAGCACGGCCGGAGCCAGGAAGAATCCCGCAAGCGTATAGAGCAGCAGCAGGGCGCACGCGATGAGGAACCACTTCCTCCGAAAGAAGGGCTGTTTGAAGGCAGTCCGCGAATCCATCGGCTGCATCATAGACCAGATATCAGGGACGCTTCAAACGGCAGAGTCCGACGATCCCGTCTGACGATCGTGTCCAGGGCACGCACCGGGATGCAGGCAATTCGGCCTCACGATGAGTAGTATTGCCATGGGGTTTGCTTTGTAGTTAGATAGCGGCGTGCGTCATTCAATGGCGCTCGAATCGGGCAACCGTATAATCAGGAGTGGAATATGAACACGAGGGGGATGCTGATCGGCAGCGCAACGATGACCGCGCTGGTCATTGCGCAGACGGCCACCGCGGACATGTTCGACAAGTTCTTCGACAAATTGACCAACAAGGCCGAGCAAAAAGTTCAGCAGCGCATTGAGCAGCGTGTGGATCAGGGCCTCAATAAAGCGGTCGATATGGCCGAGGGCACGATCAATTGCGTGGTGACGGATCAAACCTGCATTCAAAAAGCCAAAGAAGATGGGAAGAAGCTCGTACTGACGGACACAGAGAGTCATGTGGTGGCCGATCCCAATGCTCCGGGAGACAAGACCGGCCGTTAACCGTGCTATCGCCGTCTGCTAAGATGGTGGCTTTCACCGGAACATTCGAGCAAGATCACGAGCGCCATGGATCACACACGTCATGCAGTTGGAATTTTGGTGGGAGGGGGACCTGCTCCGGGAATCAATAGTGTAATCGGAGCGGCCACGATCAGGAGCATTCTGGGCGGCGCGCCGGTCGTGGGCCTCCTCGACGGCTTCAAGTGGATCATGGAGGGCGACTCCGGCAAGATCAAACCGCTCTCCATCGAAGAAGTGAGCCGGATCCATTTCCACGGGGGGTCCTATCTCGGGATCTCGCGGGCCAACCCGACCAAGCATGCGACGCATCTGGAAAACACCCTCGCCGCTTTGTTGAAGCTGAACCTGTCGGGGTTGATCACGATCGGGGGTGATGACACCGCCTTCTCGGCCCTCAAACTGGAACAGATGGCAGGGGGGCGTTTGCACGTCGTCCATGTTCCCAAGACCATCGACAACGACCTGGACCTGCCGCACGGCATCCCGACCTTCGGCTTCCAGACGGCCCGCCACATCGGCGTCGATCTCGTCAAGAACCTCATGGTGGACGCGCAGACCACCTCACGCTGGTACTTCGTCGTGACCATGGGACGGAAGGCCGGTCATCTGGCTCTCGGCATCGGGAAAGCCGCCGGCGCGACACTCACACTCATTCCCGAAGAGTTTTCGGAGCGGCCGGTGCGTCTCACCAAGCTGGTGGACATTCTCATCGGAGCCGTGCTGAAGCGGCTCAGAATGGGCCGCCCTGATGGGGTCGCCATCCTAGCAGAAGGCCTCGTGGAGAGCTTGGACCCGCAGGACCTCAGCGGACTCGCGGATGTGGAGCGGGATCAGCATGGAAATCTTCGATTGGCGGAGGTCAATCTGGGTGACCTGCTCAAACATGAAGTCGAAAAACAGCTCAAGGAGGTCGGCATCAAGACCACAATCGTGGCCAAGAATATCGGCTATGAACTCCGTTGCGCCGACCCGATTCCCTACGACATGGAGTATACGCGGGACCTCGGGTATTGCGCCGCGCAATTTCTCCTGGAAGGCGGCAATGCGGCCATGGTGTCCATTCAGAATGGCCGATTGACGCCCATTCCGTTTGAGAAGATTTTGGACCCTGCCACAGGCCGAACTCGCATTCGGATGGTGGATGTCCGGTCGGAGTCCTACCACATCGCCCGCCGGTACATGATTCGGCTGTCGACGGAAGATATGGACAATGCCGATGAGGTGGCACAGTACGCCGAGATGCTGAAGATGTCACCCGAGGCGTGTCGAAAGCGATTTGGTTATCTGGTCGAGAACCGGAACAATTAAAAAACGCTTCTTCGTGCGAGGTCGCTGGATTCGACCTTGCAGCTTAGGCATCCATTGACGATGCCTGTTTCTTCCCGTTCCGGGGGACAGCGCCTCTCACGCCACTCGTAGTCCAGCCGGCGTGCGGTTCCGGCATCGGATACTCGGAAGCGTGGATTGGCGTCGACGAAGCAATCGCTCGCTATCCGATTGGAGTGACCGGCGTCATCAGCAGGGAACCGAGAGGGCCGGCCAGAAGAGGCGCGAGCATGACACCGATCTGCGGCAATTGTTCGCCCAGCGTGAAGTAGAGTCCGTGGTCCTTGAGCCACTGATCAGGATCTCGAATCCCTTCCGCGAAGCCTTCTTGGCGGAGCAGGGTTCGCGCTCTGGCGCCAAGGTGGGTCGCCGCCGGCCCATACGTGGCAATCAGTACCAGTGTAAATGTGGCGCCCCAGAAGAGGGTAATCGCCAACGATACCCCCAACACCCCGTCCTGCACTCCCTTCTCACCGACAAGTGACGCCGGCCACCGCAGCCAGGCGTCCATGTGCAGAATGCCGGTGACCAGGAGCGCCGATCCGGCGTTGAGGACCTCTTTCAGATGCCGCATTTGCGTCGTGAGGTAGTCGGGAGTCAGGTCGTCCCCGTCTTCCGGCGGCGCAAGCGCGCTGCCGGCGGCCAGTACGGCGATGACCGGCACGATCACCGCCAGCACATTCATCAACGAAATAATCGCATGCACGCGGGCCAGGAACATCGGGTCAAACCTGCCGGAGTCCTGCAGAGTGAGGAAGGTGAAACCAAAGACCGCCCGGTACAACATGTTCTGAGTGGCGGCGCTCTGAAGCAGGATCACCAGCCCGATCGCGCACAACACAACCCCAACCATCACGACGACGGCAAGCCGCCGTCGTGAGTGCGCGCGGTAGATAATCAATCCGCACAATACTGTGGTGTAGATCGGAACTACGATATTCAGCATGACGGTTGCCAGCCAGATATAGCGGGCTCTGACTTCGGCCAGGACGTAGGCCGCACCGGTGTGGTGAGTGGAATCGACGATGGATCGGATCAAGTTCGTGAAATCACCGGCCGTCATGCTTCGGCTCGACTCAAACACGAGCAGGGCGACTGAGAGGACCAAGACCCCGGGAAGCGTAATGAGGAGGTACCCATGTCGCGCCAATAAAGAATGTGAAATTGAGTGGGTCATGAGTGTGGCAGCCCGAAACCACTCTAGTCCGGATTATTCATGAATCCCGTCGCGAAGCGGCTGAGACCGAAGTCCGCAATGCACCCGCCCGCCCCAGGCGCGCCAAGACGCGCCCCTTCCCGAAAGCTTCTCGCTCGTGAGGGCGACACAGACGTACGTGCGGTCCGTCGAGGAGACCGAACGAGAAAAGCCCCGCCGGGCGAGAGGATCGGCCGCTGTAGTAGGTGTTCATGAATAATGAATAATCCGGGCTAGCCGTCTTAGCTCTCGGCGGCCGATAGTACCATAAACCTCGTAATCAATAGCGGTCTGACGGGGTCGTGAATATTCACGGTCCTGGGTTTCGTGATAATCGTGGGTTCTCCAGACAGGTGTGGGCTGCTATAAACCTGGGGCTGTTCGCTGGGACAAAATGCCTTTCTGATAAGGACAATCTGGGTTTACCGTGGACAAGCTGTTTTTTAAAGAATTCATTGAAAACCAACGTCTTGAGAGTCACCAGCCCATCGAAGTCTCGACAAGAGGTCTCGACGTGATGCAGATGACTTGGTCGATCATTTTCGCTCATTCTTCCGATCTCGCTGAAAGGAAATCTTTTTCTGGGCCTTTCTTCGTAGCCCTGAGCGGAAGTCGGGCTTGGCCTGTTACTTGTAATGAGTAAGTCGGAGAAGAGAGTCTTTCTACAACGTGACGGGTTTTGGAACAAGGAATGGGATCATGGCACAAGACATCACGGTAAACGAGAACGGAGTTCCGGCGGAACCATCTGAGTGCGACGGGCGGGGCTGGCGGTTGGTGAAGACATGGGACTTCGGCTTCCTCTGGTGGGGGCAGGTGACTTCCCAGGTCGGGGAAGGTCTCAACAAGGTCGCGCTCCTCTGGTTTGTATACGAACTGACCGGCTCTGCTCTCATGATGACCGTAGTCGGGCTGCTGCAAACCATTCCGCCCTTAGTGTTCGGACCGGTCATCGGCGTGTACCTGGACCGCCTACCGAAGAAAACCGTCATGATCTGGGTCGATCTCATCCGTACGGTGATGACGTTTTTGATTCCGGCGCTCTATGCGCTCGACATGTTGACCCTCACATGGCTCTACGTGCTGATCTTCCTGACATCCATCGTGTCAACGGTGTTTGGTCCTGCTCTGGTGTCTGCTGTCCCATTATTGGTCAAACGATCGGAGTTGGTCTCGGCGAATGCCCTCATTCAAGGGACGAACAATATCGGCATGCTGATCGGTCCGGCGGTGAGCGGCCTCGGCATCGCACTCATCGGCGCGCAGAACGTGCTCTACGTGAACGCGGCGACATTTTTGTTTTCCGCCTTTTGCCTGATGCCGATCCGTACCCGGGAACATCGGCAGGAGACGCAGGTGGATGAGAAGGGATCAGGCGGCGTAATGCAGGAATTGGTGGCGGGATTCCGGTTTGTCTTCGGCAGTCGTCACCGCACCATTTTTTCTCTGGTCGTCATCGCGGCTCTCTACAACCTCGGCACGAGCGCCTTCGTCTTTCTCCTCCCGGTCTATGCCAAGGAATTTCTCCAGGTTGGGCCGGTCCAATTAGGGTGGCTCTGGTCAGCGCTCGGGATGGGGATGCTGATTGCGTCGGTCTGGCTGGCCGGGATACACCAGGGAGACGCGAAGAATCGGCTGCGCATCATCGCGCGGGCAATGACGGTGGGAGGCGTTGCGGTGTGTGGCCTCAGCATGTTGGAGACGACGCTGTTTGCGGCCGCGCTGATTCTCTTGATCGGCGGGAGCACGGCCATGTTTTATCCCGTGGTGTGGGCCCAGCTTCAGGAAATCACGCCGGCGCACATGACGGGCCGCGTGTTCACCACCTTCAGCACAGGTTCAATGGCTTCTGCCATGGCAGGCATGACCGGCTTCGGATGGGCCGCCGATGCGATCGGTCCGGGGGCGAGTTTGATCGGATTGGGCCTCGTCTTATTACTGACAGCGGTGGTTGCGACGCAATTCAGTCGGCGGGAGTCGGCTACTTCAGCGACGGATGCGTGTCCTATCATGGCGACATGACAGATTTCCGCAAGTTCTGCAGGCTCCTCTCTCGGGCATATCTTTCTCGTCCGGCATAGGCTATTCTCCGCGTCGTCCATGTGACGCGCGTTCCATAGACAACAACAGACAACAACGGTGAGGACTCATGGGGCCGACAGAAGGCCATGTCATGGAGATTGAGCGGAAAGGCCTGGAGGCGGTTCAGGTTGAAGAATTGAACTTCCTGACGCGGCGTTGGCTGCTCACGCGCGACTTCGGCTTCGTCTGGTGGAGCCAGATGCTGTCGCAGGTCGCGGATGGAGTCAGTAAACTCGCCCTGCTTTGGTTCGTATACTCTATCACTGGCTCTGCGCTCAAAACGACGGTGATCGGCTTACTGCAAACCCTTCCTCCGATCATCTTTAGCCCCTTGATCGGCGTCTCGGTCGACCGGCTCAACAAGAAAGCGATTCTGATCGGAAGCGACGTCGCGCGAGCGATCTTGATCGGCGTGATTCCGTGCATGGTGTCGGTCGAGAGCTTTACCGTGGAATACCTCTATATCTTGGTCTTTCTTTACGGGATCGCCACGGCCATGTTTGTTCCGACTCTGTCGGCATCCGTTCCCTTTATGGTCTCACGTCCTCAATTCACGGCCGCCAACGCTTTGTTGCAGAGCACGACCAGTATCGGGATTGCCGTCGGGCCGGTTCTCAGCGGACTCGGGATCGCCGCCTCAGGCTCTCAGGAAGTGTTGTGTGTCAACGCCGTAACCTATCTTGCGTCCGCCGCTTGTCTGTTGCCGATCCGTCTCCCACGCGCGAAACCGGCACAACAGCAAGACAGCGCCTTATCCACAACGATCCGTGATTTCGCAGAAGTGCTTCGGTACGCGTTCGTTACCCAACGCACCATCGTATTTCTTATCGTGACTGCATCGCTCTACACCTTCGCGACCGGAGCCTTCACGACGCTCTTTCCCGTCTTCGGGAAGAGATTGTTGAGCCTCGGGCCGGTCGAAGTGGGATACCTCTGGTCGTGGCTTGGTGTTGGATTGTTAGTGGTGTCGCTGGGACTCGTGTGGCTGACGGAATGGACCTTGAGTAGGCGGGTTCTAACGATTGCCGTGTCCAGCGCCATTGCAGGTGCCGCAGTCTGCGCGCTCGTCTGGACGCAGAGCCTTCTGACAGCCACCGTGCTGGTCGGCGTCATCGGCATCGGGATCGGCACGTTGACGCCGATCGCCTGGGGCATTCTTCAGGAAGTCTCTCCGGCCGACATGGTGGGACGCGTTATGGCAATCTATACGGCGATCGCCACGGCCACCTCTATGGCCGGCATGACGTTCTTCGGCTGGATCACGCAAGAACTCAGCGCACCTATGGGTGTGATAGGGATCGGACTCATGCTGTTTGTCCTGGCTGTTTTCGCCGCGTGGTTCAGCCGAAGGGTCGCCCGCCCGGGATACGCCACTGGCTGAGAGTCGAAATGCCCCATCTCATGTTGACTGTTGCTCTTTTCAAGTTGTAGGATCTATCCTATGTACATGACATGTACATAGGAGGAGGGTATGGCCACAAGAATCCAGAAAAAGGCTGCAGCCAAAGCCCAGGTTCGACACAAGCATCTGAAGTTGGATCAACGGAAGATCTCGTTTGCAGTTCGGTACTTTGGCGCAAAATCCGAACAAGAAGCCATTGACAGGGCGCTTTCCCTCCTCATGGAGGAACAAGACTTGCTGGCGGCCATGGAACCGTTAAAGGGAGCGCTGCGAGGGGATAAGCAGCCATGGCCATACCAGTAGGCCGAAAAGTCCTGCTGGATACGAATGTCTTCATCGATTTCCTGCGCGCCGAGCTTCACAGCGATTGGATTTTTGGCGGAAAAGAAAATGTGGTTCGCTTCGTCTCCGCTATTGTATTTTTGGAACTGAACCTGGGAGCCGACACTCCCACTCGCCACAAGGCTGTCTCCCACATCGAAGCAGCGTTCCGTAATCGTATCCTCGCTCCGGCACCTCGCTTGTTTTCCAGCGCTGGCCGGCTATTTCGGGTTCTTTACGGAACTTCTCGTGAGGGGTCGGATCGCCTGGGACAGATCAACGACTTGCTGATTGCACTAACGGCTCGAGAAATAGGCGCCACTGTCGTGACAAGCAACCTTGGCGAATTTACCCGCATCGCGGAAGAAATTCCCGGCTTAAAGGTCCTTGCGCCAACGGAACCGTGGTAAGAACCCCTTTTGAGTCCGAATAGTGAACAGCAGTCCTGTTGTCCTTAGCAAGAGGACGGTATGCTCCAAGCGATAGCGCCTCAGATGTGATATTGCAAGACTTGACTTTCTCTTCTTTTCTCGTGCTCAACGACCTCGAGAATCCAGAGGTCGCGGGTGCTGGGGGGAGCTGATGGCGGCGTATTTCTCGGGACTACGCGCAGCGTCCCGGCGGGCTTCGCGTTTCCTCCAGGCGCGTATCCGTACAACATCGACCTCCGCCAGCACGATTTCTTCTGTGGAACCTCCTTGCACGATGAGGGCTCCGTCAGGATAAAAGGCCACCGACCTTCCGTCGTTCTGTGGCGCCGCGTAGTTTGCCATGGCGACAGCGACCAGGTTCTCGAAGGCGCGAGCTCGAAACTGGGCAATGCGGACGTCTCCGACCCCGGATTTTTCATCGTCGAGGTCGCACGCGTTGGG
>JBOHOS010000690.1:0-1723 GCA_050731295.1 Nitrospiraceae bacterium
CTCCTTGAACGGTCTCCGTCTGGATGATCGCATGCACCACGCCGACGACCTCGCCGTCGGCATTGAAGAGTCCTCCTCCCGAGTTGCCGCTGCACGCGGACAGATCGATCTGAAACAGCCGGGATTCGATCGTCGGCAAAAACACGCTGGGATTTCCGAGGCGTCCGAACCCAACGGCCGGTCCCCATCCGAGCGGATACCCCACGGTAAAGAGCTCGTCGCCGGCCTCCGGCTCCTCGTCCTTAAAGGCCGCCGCCTTCAACGTGGTCGTCGCTCGGTCTCCGGTAAGCCGATAGACCGCGATGTCGAGGAATTCGTTCACCCCGATGAACTCGGCGGGCAGTTCTTCAAGCTCTCCCGTCAGGATCGTGATGTCCTTGGGAATAGCCTTTTGTCCCGACTCGTCACCCTCCACCGCATGGCGCGCCGTGACAATGTATCCATCGCGAACATGAAAGCCCGAACCTCTGGGCACGAAATTCGGCCGGCCCTTTTGAGCTCGCGGGTTCTGAGAATCGTGCAGGATCCCGACGGTGGCGCGTTTGGCCTTCTCGACGCCGGCCGCAAACCGGTGTTCGCCCGATTGAGCCATGATATGTGGCGTGCCGAGCATCAGGATTGCGTTGATCACGAGCATTGCTTTCCCAAAGATGAATGGCATGTCTTCTCCTTTATAGTCGCGTCATGGCCGGAGAATAACGGCTTTTCACGAGCCTGACAAGCCGCCAATTTGTATCCATCACAACACAAATGGGGGTCGGGTGCCGTCTTGACCATAGGTCCGCAATTGTCTATTGTAGTAACATCACTACACGAGGTGGAATGATGCGAATCGGATTGCGCGAAGCGAATCAGCACTTTTCAAAGGCAGTCAAAGCAGTCAAGGCAGGCATAGATGTCGTACTGACGGAACGCGGAAAGCCTATAGCGGTCATCAAGCCACTGCAAAAGTCAGAGGCGGGTGAGGCAACAGTTCGGAAACTGGAGGCCGGCGGACTCTTGCGCCCGGCATCGAAGTCGCGCCCCCTGCCCAGATGGAATCCTCGGCCCATTAAGGGCGCATCGTTGACAGCGACCATCCGTGAAGAACGAGATCTTTCCTGATGCCGGCTTCTTGGGCGTACTTCGATACCAGTGTTCTCGTCAAACGATACGTCAGCGAACAAGGCTCGATCCAAGCGAGAAGCCTGCTGCGTCGGCATCGACTCCTGTCTTCGGCCATCGCTCCGGTCGAGGCATTGTCAGCCCTGTCTCGTCGTCAAGCCGCCGGCGAATTAGCAGAGCGCAACTTCAAGGCAATCCTTACCAGAATGCGTCTCGATCGACCTTTCTGGGAATTGGTTGAAGTGAGCCCTTTGGTCCTGAATCAGACGGAAGAACTGATCCTGAAAACAGCCTTGCGTACGCTGGACGCGATTCATGTGGCGTCAGCTCTGGCATTTCAAGCCGCCTCAGGCATCCGAACACCGTTCATCACAGGTGATCACAGGCAGGCGGATGCTGCCGAAGAACTGGGGTTGGATGTAGTTTTTGTTAAGTAACTGTAACTGCCAGCTGTCGTAGCTTATTTCATCCGCGTAGTGACTCTCCGCAGAACGGATCAACGCTGTGATGCAGACTATCAGACGCATTGGCACGCTCCGACCAGGCACCGGCTTTCGGTTCCCGGAGCTTCCCGGAAAATCGCTCACGCCGGAAACCTTCACTTCGACCTACTACGATA
>JBOHOS010000691.1:0-2335 GCA_050731295.1 Nitrospiraceae bacterium
TTCGAATCTCGGAGGCCGTGTGGGTCCCATCCAAAAAACCGATCAGCTTGCCCACATGAGGACCAATCGGCCGGTCAAACGCCAAGGGAATCGCCTGCCGTTTGACGGAATTGAAGATGCGCAATCCCATATAGGTCATCGTGGCGGATTTCGTCGGATCTTTGGGGTAGTCCCACTGAAAGACACCATCCTGACTTCGGCCGCATTTGATGTGCGCGCTCAGGTGCGGGCGTGAATTGACCAGCTCCGCATAGGCGTCTTCTAATCTGGCGCGCACGGTCGGATCGTCGAGCGCAACGCGGCGCGAGAAGACATCGCTGATGGCCGTTTCGATGCCGCTCAACAGGAAGCTGTGCGCCTCATGAAGAGCCGCGACCACTTCAGGAGCGACCCCGCCGACGAACGGAAAAGGACCCGGCGCTTCAGCGCTCTCTAACTGAACCCACGCCCACGGCGCCAAGGCGACGTACCGGTCGTTGGGAAGTGTGTCTAAAACCTGAGCCATGGCTATTCAGGACTGAGGACTGAGTGCTGAGGACTGAGAGGTTCTTTTTTTTCTGCCTTTATCACGCTGCAGTTGAACTGCAGATCGGAGCCCACCTATAATTCGACCCACTTCTTCTGCATGCGCCAGAAGCCGCACAAATGCTTGCTTGTCTATATATTGAACATCGAACGCCACGTAGATTTGAGATCTTAACTCGGCACAAGAGGCTTTCGACATGCTGAGAAACTGGTGAAATTCCGATCGGCCGCCTCGCTCAAAGCCTTCCGCTAAGTTTGACATGACGGAAACGGCAGAACGACGAAGCTGATCTCGCAACGCGTAGTCCTTATCGAATTGTCGGGCTGAAGTGATCTCATAAATTGTCTGCGTTAACGCTCTGGCTTTTTGCCAGGCTATCAAATCTTCGAATCTTCTAGCCGGCTTCTTCTCTATTTCTCTCACCTCAGTCCTCAGCACTCAGTCCTCAGTCCTTTGACTGATATTCGGTTCGTACAGGACCTGCACGACATTGCGGTCCGGGTCTGCGACGTAGAACGAATAGCTGCCGTCACGATGGCGTTTCAGGGGGTGGACGATGGTCGCTCCGTATCGCTCGACCTGCGCGAATAAGTGATCCACCGCCTCAGGACTTTCCATGATCACCCCGAGATGATCCAGAACCTGCGCCGTTTGGCCGGTGTATTGTGACAACTCCGACGGCGGAATCTGATGCAGGGCGAGATTGTCGCATCCGGAACTGAGATAGACATTGTTCGCGTCCGGCTCCCACACCACCCGCATCCCGAAAAGTTCCTCGTAAAATCGGCGGGACCGGCCCAGATCGGTCACTTTCAATGCCAGATGCCACAGACCTCGTACGCCTGAATTCGTCTCGTGAGCCATGCTCGTTTGTATCTGCTGGAGGCCTTCACCGTCAACCGCAAACTCGGACGATACATCGATTGGCGCCGTCGATTCACAAGCGGGCGGCATGGTATGGTACCGGTGACGTTCAGCATCATGAAGGGAGAGAGTTCGTATGCGGTCTATCTGTCGCTTGTTGCTGTTTTCAATCGTTCTCTTCTGGTCGGGAACTGTGCTCGCCGAGCCTTCCTCGCCCGCATCCAAACCGGCCTCTCAGATTGTGGGCACAGACGGCGTCCCCATGGTCCTGGTACCGGCCGGCAAGTTTCCGATGGGCGTCCCGAAGGGCGACCGGGATGGCGGGCGGGATGAATATCCACGACACGACGTCTTTCTGGATGACTACTACATCGATGCCTACGAGGCTACCAATTCGCGTTACCTTGAATTCGTGAACGCCACCGGACACCGTCCGCCGCAAAATCCCAAGCACGAGAATCGGACCTTATGGAAGAACGGCACGGCGCCGGAGTCGATCGCCGATCGTCCGGTGATCAATGTAGACTGGAACGACGCGGACGCCTACTGCCGCTGGGGCGGCAAACGTTTGCCCACGGAAGCCGAATGGGAAAAAGCCGCCCGCGGGACGGAAGATCGACGGTTCCCCTGGGGAAACACGGAACCGACATCCAAGCATCTCAATTATAACCAGCAGTGGCAGGGCGAGAAGACCTTGATGCCGGTCGGCAGTTACGAAGCGGGCAAGAGCCCATATGGCGCCTATGATATGGCCGGGAATGTCTATGAATGGGTCGCCGACTGGTACGATCCGCTGTACTACGATAAGAGCCCGGAGAAGAATCCGAAAGGACCGGACACCGGGTCCTTCAAAGTGCTGCGCAGCTCGGGGTGGGCGGTGGAAACGCCACTCGTCCGACTCTTCACTCGAATCAAGAGCGCTCCGTCAAACCGGAACGACTCCAC
>JBOHOS010000692.1:0-4994 GCA_050731295.1 Nitrospiraceae bacterium
ACTCCTCTCTGATCATGATGCGCGTCAAGCTCTGGGCCACAATGCCCGGCATCTCGTTGCCACGAGCTATTCCCTAAATGCCATGCTCGACCGACTCGAAGCCGTGTACCATCACGTGCTGATGCAAGGGCGGGAAGGCCGCCGTGGAGACCCGGGCGGCGAACCATGACTTCAGTGAGCTCATAAAGCATGATGTCATCACTAGTAGGGAACCAGCAGAGTCTGCAATTACAAAGATGGACCACTTCATAAAAAGCGATAGAGGGAATGCCTATGTCACCGAGGTACGGCATCAACAATCCAAAGAACAGGACGCTAAAGCCGCACTTGATTAAACAGTCAAGCGTGCTCTAACTCATACAGCGGTATGGCACACAAGGAGATACTGAGTGTTGACGTGTGAAGATCACAGACATCCTTTCAATTCTGCTACTCGTTGGTCGGCCAGGAAATCGCGTACCCTGGCTCGCGATCCGACGACAAAATCGGCCCCCCCCTTGAAGCGATTTCACCATGACCGATATTTTCTCTGGCGGATGCGAGAGATCAGCATCCATCACAATAATGTAATCGTTCTTCGATTCTTTGATGCCATGCAGCACGGCAGTCGCAAGTCCGCGTGCATGTCGCCGGGTAATCAATCGAACCGGATGGCGCTGACTAATTTCTTTGCACACCCGGTCCGTCCCGTCTTGCGAGTTATCGTCTACGATGACTATTTCCGTCTCAATGCCGACACCCGACACTACGGAAGAAATCCGGCCGACAAGTTCCGGTAAATTCTCGGCTTCATGGTAAGTTGGAACAATGATGCTCAGCGCAGCCACGTATTCACCTGGAACGATACGTAGTGAAGCGTTCTTGCAATTGATTCATCCATGGGGATACCCTGCGCGCCGGTCGGTTTGAGCGTTCACGATGCCAGTGCAAGCCTTCGTCAACGATTTGAAGTCCCCGCAGATCATTGCCCTCGCGATGAGCGTACTGTGCGTGGCGTGCGTTCCTCTATGGCTCGTAGAAATCCCGCCCTTGGTGGACTATCCGAACCATATGGCGCGGATGCACATTCTCGTCAACGTGGAACGATCGGCGTGGCTCTCGCAATATTATGAGATCCGGTGGGCCGTGCTGCCCAACCTCGCCATGGACCTCGTCATACCGGTATTGGCCAAAGTCATGCCGCTAGAAACCGCCGGCAAGGTCTTTATCGCTCTCACCTTCTCCTTGCTCTTCGGCGGGGTGATTGCCTTACATGCCGCCCTGCATCGGCGATGGTCGCTCTGGCCGCTCTTGGCAGTCTTGTTTCTCTATAACAGCGTTCTTTTGTGGGGGTTTTTGAATTACCTCTTTGGTTTAGGGATGGCCCTGTGTACGTTCGCCGGATGGGTGACTTTCCGATCGACACCGCATCGCTGGACCATTCCTTTCTTTTCTGTTTGTGCCGCATTGATTTTCCTTTCACACCTGTTCGCTTTTGGGTTTTATATCATGGTGGTTGTCGCCTACGAGCTAGGTCAATACTACAAGGAGCGACGGGAAGGCCGCCGCGCATGGGAGATGACATGGCCAAAGGCGGCGGCTCAATTCGCGCTGCCCGTCGTGTTATTCGCCCTCTCCGCAACCATTGATTCACGACCGGAGAATCTTCCGTCATGGTTGAGATACGCTGAAAATCCACATGGAGTAAGGTTTGGCCGCCTTGCCACAAAAGTCGAAGCGTTCAAAGGCACTCTTCGCACCTTCAATCCCGTCTTGGACAAGGCCACAGTCATTATCCTTCTGGCTTTGGTTGGCATGGGTCTTATTGCGCGGAGGTTGTCTTTGGCCTCCACCATGTATTGGCCATTAGCGATCGTGGGGGTGGCCACCTTCGTCATGCCCGCTTCGATTTTCACCGGAACCTTTGTTGAGATGAGGCTTCCCATCGCCCTCGTGCTCCTGTCAATAGCCAGCTCCGATATGCGCGTGAAAGAACGGCGATGGATACTGACAATCGTGATGATCCTCGGAGTCGTCTTTATCGTCCGTATGGCGCAAATCTCGTTTCACTGGCAAGAGGCTGAACGAAAATACAGTGAATATCTGCAGGCGATTGAGAAATTACCCGTAGGAGCGCGTCTCTTTTCCGCGGTCACCTATCCCAACTATCGCGATCCCCTTCCCATCCCCATGGACCAGTTGGCGTGCTGGGCCGTGATCAAGAAATCGGCATTCGTGTCCACGATCTTTGCCTTTCCCACTCAGCAACCCCTTGCGCTGACCGCACCGTACCGTCGCGTGCTCACCATTGACGCGGTATTCGACCGGCACTTCCCGGTCCCATGGAACATCATCGCGATGCAGTACGAGTACCTCCTTGTGGTGCGGGAGCAATTCTTTGATCAGCCGTTGCCATCCGGCTTCATACCCATGTACGAAGGAGAAGACTTTCGCCTGTACCGTATACCCAGATCCGCAGGATGATAATCGATGCCCTGCCATAGCCAAGGAAAGGGCCATCACAGACAGCGACATCATTTGTGAGACTATTGGCCTTGAGCGAAGACCGAGTGATATCGCGGCGCGCTTCGAATCGATACAGGGGTGGAGCGTGTGGTGCCGAGGGACAGAATCGAACTGTCGACACCAGCCTTTTCAGGGCTGTGCTCTGCCAACTGAGCTACCTCGGCACGGGCGACACCTTACACAGTGATGTCCGAACGTGTCAAGCGCGCGATCGGCAGAGAACCTGCCTTGTTCCATCACACGCCGGACACGTTGACTCGTCGGTTCATTGTCACCGAGGCTGTCGACACGTATACTTGCGGCAGGTGCCATTCCTCACGACTTTGTCCAGCGATTGAGAGTGTCTGAGACGTGATGCTTTGCTCCTGACCTCAACCTCCATGTTATCCGGGAGCCTGTGTTGAAAACCGTTTCCCTTGTCGGTCATGTGGGCGAAGCGGCATCCAGCCTGTTAAAGCACGCTGGACTGTTTGGAAGAACCATGCGCCCGCTGGACTGGACGAAGAACGCCTTCGTGTTTGCCCCGGTCTTTTTTTCGGGAGAAGCCGATCAGGTGGATAAGCTCCTTATGGTGGGCCTGGCTTTTCTCGCTTTCAGCGCCATGTCGAGCGCCGTCTATGTGTTCAATGATATTCACGACCGAGAACGGGATCGTGCTCACCCCGGAAAATGCGAGCGTCCTATCGCGTCAGGCGCGTTATCGCCGAGGGCCGCCGGTATGGGGGCTGCCGCGTTGACGGCAGTCGCTGTGTTGCTCGTTCATCAATCGCCGCCGGTCGCGGGGACCCTCTTGGCCTATGGCTGTTTGAATATTCTCTACACCGTATGGCTCAAACATCTGGTCATCCTTGATGTCTTCAGTATTGCGGTGGGGTTTGTGCTGCGGGTGTTTGCTGGTGGATTGATCATCGGGATCGAACCGTCGTCATGGTTGATCCTGGCGACTTTTTTGCTGTCTTTATTTTTGGGGTTAGCGAAGCGCCGCCATGAACTTTTGGTGATGAAGGAGGTCGCCAATTCTCACCGACCGGTGCTGGAGCAGTATACGATCTCACTCGTCGACGAATTGATCTCGGTCGTCACGCCTTTAACGCTGATCACCTACGTTCTCTATACGCTGGATGCGGCGACGATTGCCCGATTCCATTCGCGAACCCTGTACCTCACCTGCATTTTCGTCGTCTTTGGAATTTTTCGTTATCTCTTCCTCGTGCACTGCCGGGAACTCGGTGGATCACCGACCACCTTGATCCTGAAAGATCTGCCGCTGCGAGTGGCGATTTTGGGCTGGGTCCTCACGTTTGCGATCATCGTGTACATGGCGTGATGGATGCGGCACGGCGGCTCGCCGTCTTTGACCTCGATGGCACGCTCACACGCCGGGACAGTTATCTGCCTTACCTCATCGGATTTCTCGTTCGACATCCCCGGCGCCTGGTTCGCACCCTCCATTTACCGTGGCAGGTTTGTCGTTTTGTCATCGGTGGGATAAGCAACACGGACTTGAAACGACAGTTTCTACACGCCTGCCTTGGCGGCGTCCGTCGTGCCGAGGTCCGGCGGTGGACGGAAGCCTTTGTCGACGGCCTCATCGCTCGCGGTTTTCGACGCGATGCGCTTGCGGCGCTGGAACAGCATCGTCAGAATGGTGATGTGTTGGTCCTGCTCACCGCCAGCTTCGATCTGTACGCTGATGAATTGGCACGCCGGCTGAAGTTCGATCAGGTGATCTGCACTCAAGCCGAATGGAGGGGTGACCGGCTCTCCGGGAATCTCGCGAGCCCAAATCGGTACGGGGCGGAGAAGCTTCGCTGCCTGACCGAGCTCAAGAAGGCGTACCCCGCGGCGACCATCATCGCCTATGCCGACCATCACTCAGACCTTCCCCTGCTTCGATTCGCCGACAAGGGGATCCTGATCAACGGCACAGCGCATGCGCAAACCCTTGCGGCGCGCGACGGCATTCCGTGCCTGCAGTGGCGGCGATAGAGATTCGCCGTTGTGGCGTTCACAGCGCCATCCCAGACGGCGGGAGATGAGTTGCCGGTCTCGTCTCAGATGAGTATCATGCGCTCCGCATTCGTCTTCATGTTCGTGAATCTCGGCAGGCGAGCTTCCGCTATAGGGCGCCTCTGATGACGGACCGGTTCATGGTCGCCGAAACACCGGCAAGCTTTCATGAGGACGCGCTCGCGGAGATTTCTAGAGGATCGATAAGAATGGACTTGGCCACGAAGCAAGCTTCGACGGATCGTCGATCGTTTTCATTCTTGATGTTGGCCGGTTGTAGTTGGAGCATATTCTTCGCGCTGTGCTACCACGGGTACGAAGGGACTTGGTATCGTCTTCACGATGTCATGGCCTTCTCGGCCAATCCTCCGTTTCAGCATCGGCTCTTATTGGTTTGGCTCGCCAACGCGATCAAGGCTGTCGTGCCTACGTTAAGCGATCTGGCGTGCTATTGGCTCTCCCAAATCCTGCCGGTCATC
>JBOHOS010000693.1:0-2393 GCA_050731295.1 Nitrospiraceae bacterium
ACCGTATACTGCGGCATACCGCGATCCCACCGGTTCACTTCCACGTACGTCGGGGTCGCCGTGACCCCCGCAATCTCTTTGAGCTCATGCCTGACGCGCTGCGCCAGCATGTGATCATCAGCCGTGAGAATGGCGTCACGGCCGATCCCGCCGACGTAACAGCGCACCAAGCCCTGGGAAGACGGCGCTCGGTGACTCCATTTTCGTGATGTCCAGGTCGCCGCCAACAGATCGCGGTGTTCCACCCGCGGTACGACAAATCCAAAGCCTCTCACCGAAGGACCGAGCTCGGCGCGGTTGTACGCCAAGGAGACCGTGGCGGTGGAGGCATAGGGAATGGCGGTCAGTAAATCCGCACCTTCGGCGCTCAATTCACGGACCAGTTCGGCGGAGACATACGCCGGGGTCGCCAAGACAACGGCATCCGCGGCCACGAGCGGTCCGTCGCCACATGAAAGCGCATACGCCGGCTCCCCTGTTGAGGCCGGTCGCGCGCGCAGGGCGGTCACCCGCTGCCCCAGTCTCATCCGGGTTCCCGTTTTCTCGAGATCGGCGACGAGCGCGCCGGTGAGCGTGTGCAGGCCGTCTCGAAGAGTCACAAACATGGTACGCGGGTCCGCACCGGTTCCATCCGCTTCCCTCTTCGCCGCCCGGCCGGCGACCAGGCCGCGGATAAGACTGCCGTGCTCGCGCTCCATCTGAACAAACTTCGGAAAGGTCGCGCGAAGGCTCAGCCGCTCCGCATCGCCGGCATAAATGCCGGCCATCAAGGGCTCGATCAGGCGTTCGAACGCTTCCTGTCCCAGCCGGCGGCGAAAAAACGACGCCAGCGATTCGTCTTCGTTCGTCTCTCGTGCCCGGGGAATCACCAGATCCATGGCCATGCGCGCCATTCCGGACCAGGACAACAGACCGCTGCGAAGCAACGGGGCGAGCTTGGTCGGAACGATCATGACCAATCCCTCGGGAAGCGGGCGCAGGCGGCCGCGTGAATACACAAAAGCCTTCTCCTCCAGCGGGTTGGTATTGATCACCTGATCACCCAGGCCCAATTGGCGGCAGAGCTCCAGGGCCCACGGCTTCTGCGAAAGGAATGAATCCGGCCCGGCCTCGATCACCAGCCCGCCGATCGCATGGGTTGCGATCTTGCCGCCCCACTCGCGCGCCGCCTCGATCACGCTGCAGGTCAACCGAATACCCGCCGCCGCCGCGCGCGCATGAAGCGCGTAGGCGGTCGCCAAACCTGCGATACCGCCGCCGACAATCGCCACATGTTTGGGGGGGACGGCCACAGGAAGGTTACCGAACCGGAGATGAGAGATGTTCCTCCACCACCGATGCGAGCGTTTCGACCAGCGCCGGACTGGCATTCAACATGGGAATTCGTTCGAGCTGCATGCCTTTGGATTCAGCCAGCCGTTTGAATTCGACGTCCACATCGTAGAGCACCTCCAGATGATCCGAAAGGAATCCGATGGGAGCGATGAGCACGTGCCGATGACCCTCGCGGTGCAACGCCTCGATCATGTCCTCGACCGTCGGTCCCAGCCACCGCTCGCCGGTTCGGCCTTGACTCTGGTAGGCAAACCGGGCCGATACGGGCCCAAGACGCTCACACACCGCCTCCATTGTTCCGCGAACCTCGTCGGGATAGGGATCTTTCATCTCCAGAATCCGCTCGGGCAAGCTATGAGCGGTAAAGACGATCGGGACCCCTGCACGAACATCCGCGGGAAACTTCTGCAAGGCGGACGCAACGTTCTCGGCAATGGCGTATATCAATCCGGCATGGCGGTGCCAGCTCTGCACAAAGCTGATCGAAAAGTCTCCGCCTAATTCCGCTCTGGCTTCTTCCACCTTCTTCATATAGGCGCCGATGCTGATCGACGAATATTGGGGCGCCATGCATACGCCGATCAGCCGTTCCGGAAAATCGTCCAGCAGCTCGGCATACGCCTCCTTGATAAAGGGATGCCAATGCCGCAGCCCCACATACACCCGATAGCCTTCTCCACCCGGCCCGTTCAGTTTCTGTTCAAGCCGCCGCGCAACATCCCGCGTAATACCCAGCACCGGCGATTTTCCGCCTGTCAGGCGATACCGTTGCCGAATCTCTTCGACGAACTCAGGGGACATCGGCCGTCCTCCCCGCACGTCGCTCAGGTAGGGTTCGACGCTCTCCAAGTTATCGGGTCCTCCCATGGCCATCAGCAGCACTGCCACAGGCTTCATCGGTCCAGGCATGATCACCCTTAGGGAAATGAAAAATTAACAAAGCACAAGGAAATCATAAACTTTGCATTTCAATCTTACAGGATGCTCAAAAAGGTCGTCCAACGAGGTCCGAGGAGAGAAAAAACCGCAGGCGTAATTATGTTCACCCGCCCTTCCCC
>JBOHOS010000694.1:0-7717 GCA_050731295.1 Nitrospiraceae bacterium
AGCCCAAAACGATCTTGAAACACTACCCACGCGGCGAAAACCAAGCATGCGAACCCGACCAAATGCTTTGGCTTGAAGCCCTCGTCCAGGTACAGTACCGCAAAGACGATGAAGATCGATAAGGTAATGACTTCCTGTATCGTCTTCAATTGATACCCCGAGAGCGTCTGATAGCCAATTCGGTTGGCCGGAACCTGGAAGTAGTACTCGAAAAATGCGACGCCCCAACTGGCTAACACCACCACCCACATCGGCAGGCTCATGAACCGCAGATGCCCATACCAGGCGAGCGTCATAAACAGGTTTGAGGAAATGAGCAGTAGAATCGTCAGGGCAAGCGTCATCCTAGTCTCTCCTTGGTTATCACCTCATTAAGGGCTCGCCGGCTTGTTTCCATGACTTGATATCTGACAGACGGCCATCTCAATCCGATCAGCTTCTTCTGGCACATACACGCTCTGAGAACCTTGCGCAGTGATTCAAGACTCATGGTCCGATATGACCATCAAGAAAGCAACCTTTCATAAAGCCTGCGCCGACTCCCACTGATTATTTTTTTGTTTTTGGCTATGATGCAGGAAGCGCCCTGCGAGAAGGCGCCAACAACGGGGCAATTCCATGCGGCTTCACATCACGCCTCGGCGTACTGCCATCGTCGCCATGATTGCCCTATGGGGGTTCATCACGTCCTGCGCGTCCAACCCAAAACGGGAAGCCGTCATTTACGAAGGCCCGCGGGGCGCCGTCTATTTGGAAGCTCTTTCGCCTGCTTCTTCTCAGGCCGATCATCCCGCCGCGATCGACGCTCCTGCCCTCGGCTTGGTCTTGAGCGCCCTCTACATCCAAGACAAAGAAGGACTGTTGCAAAGCCTTTTGGCCGGCAAGCCGAAGCCGGTACGCGTGTTTTCCGATAAGGAGATTCGGTTTCTGACGCCTTTTCTGTGGACTGCCCTCTCAAAAGCGTCTCCGCGCCAACAGGTTGGATTTTTCGTCACTCATCCCGTGGACCCGGGTCAAGAAATGACCAAGGCCAGCATCTTTGCGTCCGGGCCCTCGCTTTATCTGACTCTCAATCAGTACCGCGACAACCCTGACCGAATGCCTGCCAGTGAAACCTTCGGTCGCCGATTACCTGATTCCTCGGGGCTGTCTCATCGCACCGTTCTGTTCCAGCCGGTCGCAGCCGGAATAGACGAGCATGAGCCGCCGTTCGCCCGGCGTGGGACTTCTCCCGTCACGCTTGTCGTGAACTACGAACAGCTCAAGAAGGCCGCCCGGTCATTACAGGGTTCCGTGGCCGCTTCAGCGACCGACTCGGTCAAAACGGGGATCATCCCGCCGCCTACAGGATCACGCAGTGATGCTCGCTCGACAGATACCGCGGCTGAGAAGCAAGGGTTCGGCGCGCCTCATCAACCAACGTCTCCAGGACCGGTGAAGTCGGAGGTCCCGGCGTCTCAGGATCTGCCATCACTCAAAGAACTGATCGTTCAGAAGGACCTTGAAATCGAGGCTCTCAAGGGCGAGTTGCGAGAGTTGCGCCGCCAATTGAGCAAGCAGCAGGCCGAATCGAAGAGCGCGGAAAAACGAACGCCCAAGAAACACAGCCCGAACGCAAGGCCCTAAGCTCTTCCTTTTCTAAAAAGTCAACGCGAACGCTCACTGTTCGGCCGGCTCACGTGCTGAATTGCCCTGCCGGTCGGCAATCTTTGCCCATCTCGGCCTGCCATCCATTCCATCACCGGACCAAATACTTGATCTCACGCGAATTCCCACAGGTGTTCGGTGGCATGCAACTTGAGTGGTGTCTGAGAGTCGTGGAATGATTGCCGAAAACCGAGGAGACGCGCATGGCTCAGATGGACTTCATGATGTGGGATTTTTTGAGTCGGGATGTGTCGTTCTGCTGCGGCCTGCAGAGTCCCATGCTCAGTTGGATCGGGTCGGCGGCGATCGTTCTCTTTTCTCTCTGGCAAGTCGGGACGTTATGGCGGGAGACTTCTTCGAGCAGACGACCGTTCGACCGGTTGCGACCCACGCTTCACGCCTTAGCCCAGAGCCGAAAGCATCTCCAACCTGAACGGTTGTCCGCCAAAGTCTTGATGCGGGCGAAAGATCAACGGCGCAATCCTTCGCCGGTCGCCGAGCACCGTGATTGCGACGATCTCGAAGCCCTCGATGCCGCGATTCAGCAGGAAGGCCTCTTTCGTCACACCTGGAGGCAATTCCGAAAAACCCTGCTGATTGAACATCCCTCCTGGTTCGTGGAGCCGAAAATCTACAGTAGCCGACCGGCGGAGGAGTTCTTCACTCATGACGCGCTCTTCAGCAGCAGGGTCAACCTCTCCTGGTACAGCCAGCTTCCGTCATTGATCACCGGCATCGGATTACTATTGACCTTCCTGGCGTTGTTTGTCGGGCTCAGCAAGCTCCATGCAGAGGGGCAGAATATCGAAGGCATCCAAGGGTTGATCAATGGGTTGGCGGGAAAATTTCTCACCTCGATCGTCGGGCTCCTGTGTGCCAATGCATTTTCCTTGATTGAAAAGCCGGTCGTCTTTCGTCTCATGAACGCGCAGCAGGAATTCATCGATCTGTTGAATGATCTGTTTCCCCGAAAGACGATGGAACAGATGCTGGAGGACCTGACGTCTCAGCAAAAATCGCACGCTGGGAACCAGCCTGATTTCGGCGCGAGTGCGATCGACCGCTTCAGAACGACCATGGCGAACAGTCTTGGCGAACCCGTCGCCGCGCTGACATCCACCGTCCAATCATTGATTCGATCGAAAGAAGGCGATCGGACCGACGCCCGACAGCGCCTGGTGACGGATGTGCGCCAAGCGGTCCAAGCCGGCCTCGCTCCTCCGCTCAAAGAACTCAAGGAAGTCATGCTGGATCTCGCCAAAACCTTGAAAGGGATGCACGCCACGCACCAAGCCGACGAGGCGAATATCGATCGGCTGGTCGTTCGCCTGACCGACGCGCTCGATAGCCGCCTGCGCGAGCGGGCGACGTCGCCGTCGATGAAGTTGGTCTATGGCCACGGGGCTCTTGCCGTGAAAGGGACAGGCAAGATCGAACGGAACCTCCCTGAACGGGAGCCTGCTTCGGCGCAGGTCGCCGGTTAGCGACGGACGCGGCATACCTTCAGCGAAGGACTCCATTTCATACCTTGACCAGATGGACAGGACGATACGGAACGGGGGCGGCTCACACCACCACGATCGGGGTCACAGACCTGATGACTTCGCTCGCCATTATTTTTATCCTCCTGCTCACCGTCTACATCACGCGTTCATCACACGCTGAATCCCAGTCTCAGGACAACAAAGACAACGTCAAATCGGTCCTGCATGACCACTTCAGCCGTTTCGGTCTGTGGGTGGAAACGGACCTGCGCGATCCCCTTGCGATTCGGATCGTCGTGCCCGAGAACATTTTGAACTTCGAGTTCGGCAAGAGTTCCCTGTCTCCGACGGCGAACGCCTTCCTTTCAGACGCCATGCCGTTCTACGCCGGCGTGCTGTGCGGCCCATTGCGCGAGAAAATCGATTCCGTCGTGATCGAAGGGCATACGGACGATTTCGGCAGCGACACGTTGAATTTGAAATTGAGCCAGGACCGGTCCTTCAGCGTGATGGTCAAGGCCCTGGAGGTGATACAAGCCATCCAACCAACGGCCTATCAATGTTTTCAGGAACTGACGTCCGCCAGCGGCCGCGGGAAGCAAGACCTCGTCTATGAAACCGGCCATGTTCCGAATCGTGAAAAAAGCCGCCGCGTGGTCTTTAAAATCAGGCTGCGCTCCATCGAGCAGCGCCATCAAGCTCTTCGTCTCGCCGAGCGTTAGCGACGAGCCCGATTCTGCTACCACTCAGCGGGTCGGGGTAAAGTCAAACGACGGTTCTGCCGATACGGTCTTGTGGATGGTCGACACCGTCCGATAAACCTGCTTCATCACCCCGTTTTTCGAATTCACAATGAGCTAACCGTCGGAGAGAGCGAGAAGATGAAAAAGATCCTCTTTGTCGATGATGAGCCGGAAGTGCTTGAGCGATCGAAACCCATGCTGGCTCCTTTCCGGGAGGAATGGGGTATGACGTTCGTCCGGAGCGGTCAGGAAGCCCTTTCGAAGCTGGCGCAGACGTCCTTCGGCGCCGTCATTTCGGACATGCGGATGCCCGATATGGACGGGGCTCAACTCCTGACGGAAGTTCGAAACCGCCACCCCCACGTCCTGAGGATCATTTTCTCGGATCAGGACAGGGACACGACCTTGCGATCGGTTGGATCTGCCCATCAATGCCTCCCGAAATCCTGTGATTCCACGCTGTTCAGAGCGGTCGTGACCCGCGCCTCCGCCGTGCATGACCTGTTGGACAACGAGGGGCTTCGCAAGCTGGTCGCGGGGATGCAAACGCTCCCCAGCCTGCCGACCCTCTACCGAAGTCTCATGGACGAATTGCAATCCGACGACGCGTCCATCGCAACCGCCGCGAAAATCGTCGCCCAAGACATGGGGATGGTTACCAAGATTCTCCAGGTGGTCAATTCGCCGTTCTACGGGCTTCGCACCCACATCTCCAGCGCGGCCCAGGCGGTAGCCCTCCTCGGGCTGGACACCATCAAGTCGTTGGTGCTTTCGATGAAAGTATTCTCGCAGTTTGAAGGACAACGACAGTCGTTTTTCTCTCTCGACGTCCTGTGGCAACACGGCATGGTCGCCAGCCGCCATGCACGGGCCATCGCCAAGAACGCGCAGGCGGAGCAACGGATCGTGGACGATGCGCTGACGGTCGGGCTCCTGCACGACGTGGGACTTCTCGTGCTGGCCACGAACCTCCCCGAGCAATACACCGAATCGGTCGCGCTCATGCATGATCGGGGCATCCCCGAATGGCAAGCCGAGCGGGAGGTGTTCGGGTCCACCCATGCCGAGGTAGGGGGCTATTTGCTGGGAATCTGGGCGTTGAGCGATGCGGTGGTAGAGGCGGTGGCGTTTCACCATGAACCGACCCGCTCGATGGGTCAGGGGTTCAGCGCGCTGACGGCCGTCCATGTCGCCAACGCGATCGACGAAGAAGAGCAGGCGGCCAGCATGAGCGAGTCCCCGATCGTAATAGACGCCGAGTATCTCGGCATGTGCGGCATCGGCGAGAAAGCGCTGACGGCGTGGTGTGAAGCCTGCTTCAATGGGGCCAGCCGCTCCTCGCCATAGAGATCGCTGGTCCATTGAAGGGCACACGAACGAGCCTCACACGAGAGGGCGTCCCACGCTTGCAGGCGGCGGTTCATTCAGAATGGCCCAGAAAGCTCCCAGGTCTTTGATCGCGGCAATAAACCGTTGAAAGTCCACCGGCTTCACCACATAGGCATTGACGCCCAACTTATAGCTCTCCACCAGGTCCGGCTCTTCGCGAGATGACGTCAGCATGACCACCGGAATGGTTCTGAGCCGATCGTCCTTCTTGATCGTTCTCAGGACCTCGAGGCCATCGACCTTCGGCATTTTCAGATCCAGCAGCATGACCGCAGGATTGCCCGGCATCCGGCGCGCGTACTTGCCGCGGGCGTAGAGGTAGTCCAACGCCTCCGCCCCGTCCGACACCACGACTACTTCGTTAACCAGATTGTGCTCCGCCAGCGCGGACAACGTCAGCTCCACATCTTCAGGATTGTCTTCGGCCAGGACAATCCGTTTCACTTCGGCCATCATAGCGTTTCCTCCCCTCTAGGCAATGCCACATAAAAGCTCGCCCCGTGGTTCACCGCTCCTTCCGCCCAGGTTCGGCCGCCATGCCGGTGAATAATGCGCCGGACATTGGCCAATCCGATTCCAGTCCCTTCGAACTCGCTCACACTGTGCAGGCGCTGGAACACGCCGAACAGCTTGTGCGCGTACTGCATGTCGAACCCGACCCCGTTATCCCGCACAAATACCACGACTTCATTCTGCTCGCCGCTCGTGCAGCCGATGTCAATCGCGGCCTCCGCCCGTGTCCTCGTATATTTCACGGCGTTTGCAATGAGGTTCAGCACGACCTGTCTGAGCATCGACTGGTCGCCCCACACTTCCGGCAAGGCGCCGATGGTCCATGCAATGCGCCGTCCCTCAATCTCCGGCGCGAGATCCTCCAGGACCTCCTTGACGACCTGGTCCAGGTTCACCGATGTCTTGTAGAGCTCGCTGCGCCCCATCCGCGAAAAGACCAGGAGATCGTCGATCAAGCAACCCATTTTTTGGGCGGCTTGTCCGATGGTCTTCAAATACCGCAGTCCCTTCTCATCCAGCGTGGGCGCGGCATGCCGCTGCAAGAGATCCACGAATCCATCGATATGGCGAATCGGAGCGCGCAGGTCATGCGAGACGGAATAGCTGAAGGCCTCCAACTCTTTGTTCATCGCTTCGAGTTCAAAGGAGCGAGCCAGCAGCTCCTCTTGCGCCTGTTTGCGCTCGGTAATGTCTTCGATCGCCAGCAGGATCATCTCGGTCGTACTCCCCGGCCGGTAGAGGATGCGCGCGTTCAGCAACATGGTCCGACGGCCGATATGAGGAAACTCCGCATCCACCTCGAAGTCTCGGACTTCCGTATGCGTCGGAATGATGTCTTCCAGGAGGCGGCGCAATGTGGAGATATTCCACTGGCCGGTACCGAGCTCATAGAATAAGGCCTGTTCGGTCTCGGCCTTGGATGCCAGGAAGGTCTGAAAAAATGACAGATTGGCCGTCCTGACGCGCAGATCCCTGTCCAGGACGAGCAGGGGCTCGCGCACCGTTTCGAAGATGGTTTGGGTATAGGAGAGCGCTTCTTCGAGGACCTGTTTGGCGTGCTGGCGCGCGGCCATGTCCCGTTTGATGAGGTAATAGATGCCCACGAAGAGCGCCAGTTGCAAGAGGGTTCCGAGTGAGACCAGCAGGATCGTCCCGGAAAGAAAGAGGCGCGCTTCGCTTTCACGGTGATTCAAGAGGTCCCGTTCGTCGCTCTGCATGACGGAAATCACGTCGCGAATCGCGTCCAGGCTGACCTTGCCCTTCCCGGACACGACGATCTCCTTGCCGGCCGCCAGCCCCTGGTCTTTCCGGACACGAATCGTTTCTTTGAATTCATCGAGCTTGTCCGCCAGATGTTTCTCCAGCACCGGAATCCGATCCAGTTGGCGAGGGTTGTCCTCCATCAGTTCTCGAATGCGCCGAATCTGTTGGGGAATGCCTTCCACCGCCACGTCATACGGTTTCAGGTATTCGATATTAGCGGTCAACAGATATCCGCGCTGGCCGACTTCGGCGCTCTTGAGCATGGAGAAGGTGGCTTCCAGTTCGTTGAGCACGACATACGTATGCTTGACCAGCCCGTTGGTCTCGACAAGCTTTTGAATCGTAAAGTAGGACAGCGTCGCAATGATCAGCAGCACAGCGAAGGCGAAGGTGAAACCGGCAAAGATCCTCCGCTGGACCGAGGACTCTATGGGGGTTGGTTCCGGCACAGATGTGCCAGTATGCCATACCGCCGGTCAAGGTCAAGTCAGAATGGAATCATCGTCGCCGCCCGCGAACGGCCTCCCGCTACACTTTCGCGCGCCGACCAGGTTGACTACGTGCCCTCGACCTGTGCCTCCGCGGCATGCTTGGCTAGGTACTCTCACCGGTGTATGATGGCGCAGTTCACGCCTCTTTGCGTATGACCCAAGTCTCCAACATCGACATTCTTTCCTC
>JBOHOS010000695.1:0-9346 GCA_050731295.1 Nitrospiraceae bacterium
GACGGGGGCCGGGAGCATGGGCTCCAGCCTCAAGTGAAGGAAAGCGCGAAAGGGAAATAGCGTGGGGAGGCGGCATGCCTAAACAGGAGAAGACGGATCGGCACTTGCGGTGCTCCTTCTGCGGAAAGAGCCGGGACGAGGTCCGCAAACTGATTGCCGGGCCCACGGTGTACATCTGCGACGAGTGCGTGAACCTCTGCAATGACATCATCGCCGAGGACTGGGAAGAAGCGAAGGAGGAGATCTCGTCCAAGCTTCGCAAACCGGCCGAGATCAAGCACCATCTCGATCAATACGTCATCGGCCAGGAGCGGGCCAAAAAGGTCCTGGCGGTGGCGGTGCATAATCACTACAAACGGATCTCGGCCAACGAAGTGGATGATGTCGAGCTGCAAAAAGGCAACATCTTGATGGTCGGGCCGACCGGCACGGGGAAGACCTTGCTGGCGCAGACCCTGGCCCGCTACCTGGATGTCCCGTTCACGCTGGCGGACGCCACCACGCTGACGGAGGCCGGGTACGTCGGCGAGGATGTCGAGAACATTATCCTGAAGCTCCTGCAGGCCTCCGATTACGATGTGGAACGAGCCGAGCGCGGCATCGTGTACATTGATGAAATCGACAAGATCAGCCGCAAGAGCGACAGCCCGTCGATCACCCGTGATGTCTCGGGAGAAGGGGTTCAGCAGGCCCTGCTCAAGCTGATCGAAGGAACCATCGCGAATGTCCCCCCGCAAGGCGGCCGGAAGCATCCCCATCAAGAATTCATTCAGGTCGATACCAGCAACATTCTGTTTATTTGCGGAGGCGCCTTCGTCTGCCTTGATTCCATTATCGAGCAGCGGCTGAACCAGAAAGCGATCGGGTTCGGCGCCGAAGTGCGAGGCAAGAACGATCGGCGGCTCGGTGAGTTGCTGGCGCGGATTCAGCCGGAAGACCTGCTCAAGTTCGGCCTGATCCCTGAATTCGTCGGCCGGCTTCCCGTGGTCGCGACGCTTGAGGAGTTGGATGAAAAAGCCCTGATCCGGATTCTTACCGAGCCGCGAAACGCGTTGACCAAGCAATACGAGAAGCTCATGTCGTTCGAAAAGGTGAAATTGAAATTTACCGAGGGCGCCTTGGGAGCGATTGCCAGGAAAGCCCATACGCAAAAGACCGGCGCCCGTGGGCTTCGGGCGATTCTGGAAGAAGTGATGCTGGAGGTCATGTATGAGGTGCCCTCTCAGAAACAGATCAAGGAGGTGGTGATCACGGAAGAGGTGATTAGCGGAAAGACCGAGCCGATCCGTCTCTTTGAACAGGACAAGGAAATGAAGAGCGCATGACGTGCCGGGGACTCTGTCCCGCGGTTCCGTTTCCAAACGCACCCCCTGGCTTCACTCTTACCATACGCCTGCATATCAACTACTTAGGCGGACCCACGCAAGTCGATTACTCGACATTCCGAAATAGGCGGCTATACTTTTGGTTGAAACCTGGAGGTTGGCATGAGGCTGCAGGTTATCGCCACGGTCTCGCATAAGGGGAAAGCGCTCGAGCTCGACTGTGAGCGGGAAACGATTACGGTACGCGGCATCAAGGGTGAGAAGCTGGGGACCATTACCTGGGCCACCATCATCGAACACGCACGGCCGGTCCAAGAACCCGAACGTATCCCCGAGCCGCGAATTCAACCGCGCCTGTCCCTTGTGCTGAAAGTCCGCTATAGCACGGCGGGAGGGAAGTGCGTGGAAAGCCGGGCCGGGGGCATCGGCGGCGGCGGACTCTTTATTGAGAGCACCACGCCCCTCCGGGTCGGAACGGATTTGGATCTGGACTTTGCCTTGCCCGACAACCCGACCGACTGGATGGTGGCCAAAGGAACCGTCGCGTGGGTGTGCCCCACCTCGGATCAGTACACCTTTTCGCCGGGTATGGGTGTCCGGTTTACCGACATCTCCACGGAAGCGCGCGGGCGGGTGCTGGAGTTTGTCAACACCATGAAGCGATTAGGTCGATAACCGGGGCATCGCCGCATCATGATCTCCACTGCCGGGCTCGTTGAGACGTCGTCGACGCCAGAAGAGGGAACCACGACATGAGACTGCCGATTCTCGTTTCTGACATGCACCGGGGAAAATCATTAGACTTGGACTGTGAGCAGGAAACAATGACGTTGCTGGGCGCCGAAGGCCAGCCGCTGGGCAGCGCCACGTGGGAGTCGGTGATTGATTTTCTTCACTCCTGCGGAGAGCAGCAGGGAACAAGGCACGTCCGCGCCTATCCGCGCGCTCCGTTAGCGGTCAAGGTCAAATACAGCACGCCGGAAGGCAAACATTTTGACGGTCTCACGGGCGGCATCGGCGGCGGCGGTCTCTTTATCGAGAGCAGCATGCCGCTGCCGATCGGGTCCGACCTAACGGTTGAATTCGCGCTCCCTGATCGTCCCTTGGAGACGATCACGGCCAAATGTAAAGTGGCGTGGGTCCGTCCCAAGCCAGACCGCTTTCTTCTGTACCCCGGCATGGGGGTGCAATTTACCGAGATTCCCTCGCAAGCGCGTGACAATGTCATGGACCTGGTCAAGTCTTTGATTCAGGTTCGCCAGATGACGCCAGCTGCTCGATAGCCCACGCGGCCCATCGTCGGACCTTGCTCTCCGGATCGCTCTCCAGCACTCTCTGAAGCGCAGGCATGGCGCCGCCATCGCCTAATTTCCCAAGCCGGTACGCCGCCTCAGTGCGAACTCCCGCTGAGAAGTCATGCAGCAGTCGATCCTGTATCGCAGGCACAGCCAACCGGTCACCGAGCTCACCAAGCGCCGCGAGCGCACCCTGGCGAACCTCTGCATCGGGATCGTTCAACGCCTGAACCATGGCCGAATAGGTCGAGGGCGCCTCCAGCCACGCCAATGCCTTCACGGCGGCTCGCCGAGTATTCACGGACGGAGCGCGCACGGCACCTATGAGGAGATCGAGGACTCGTTGGGAAGCGCCGATCTGTCCGATGGCCTCTGCCGCAGCGCCCGCGACGGCGGGGGACGAATCACTGAGCAATGCGACGAGAGCCGAGCCGGCTTCCTCAGGAGCCTGGTCCCCCAGGTTGCCCAGCGCCCAAGCGCTGTATTGGCGGGCGAGAGGGTCAACGTCGCGCAAGGCCCGGATCAGAGCTGTCGCAGATCCAGGCGTCGCGATTTTTCCGAGGGACAAGGCGGCCGTTCGTCGAACGTCTACATGGGGGTCATCCTGAAGCAAGGCTGCGAGCTGAGCAGCCACGGCCTCCGGCCGGTCGGAGGGTTGGGTGGCTGTGCAGGCGGCTAGACCGAGCCAGAGAGTAAGGGAAACGGAGAAGGTGCAGGTTCGAACATACACAGAGTGTCGAGCCGGGTCAGGATGATTTGGGAGGGGAGTCGTCTTGCCCTGCGGGCATCTGCTTGGCGGCTTCGACCGACTGCTCGATTTCTTTCTGAGCCGCGTCCATCTCGGCGCGGATGGTGCGCATCTCGGGATCGATTGAATTTCGCACATCAGAGGCCGCCTGGCGAAACGTGCGAAGCGTATCCCCGAGACTTTCACCGAGCCCTTGCATGTCTTGCGGGGAAAGCCCTGCCTGTTTCGCGCCGGGCGTCTGCGGCGGCGGCCCTCCTTTCGCTTTGAGGGCGGCTTGCTGAGCCTGAACCCTGGCCACCGCGTCCTTGTTCACCACGGCTGACGGCCGCTTCGTGACCGGCTTGGCGTGCGCAGTAGGAGGCAGAGCCGGATAGGCGCCGCGGGCCGCGGGCGGTGATTGAGCCATCCGTTCCTCCATCGTCATGGGCGCGGAGGGCTGGGCCGGCTGTGCGGGTTGGTTCGCCGTCACCGGCTGTGTGGTTCCAGTACCGGACGCAGGATGAGCCGATGGCGGTCGAGGCGGCTGTGCGCGCTGGGGGCCGCCCCCCCCCGCCATAAGTGCAGCGGTGGTTCCAGGAGTCAATTCAGGCCCGGGTTGGTACGGCGCCGACGGCCGGGCGGCATCAGGCGTCTGGGCCGCGCGCGCGACGACCTGCGCCTCCTCGATGGGTGGTTGGGAAGTCGCCGCCGGACTTCCGGACTGAGCCTCCGCTTGCGGATCAAGTGGCGGAGGGGCCTCGTGCACTTCCTTTTTAAAGCCTTTTAGCGCCTTGCCGATCCCCTCGCCGATCTGAGGTAATCGGCCGGCGCCGAAAATGATCAGGATGATCGCCAGAATGATGATCAGTTCAGAAAAACCGAGCGTTCCAAACATACATCTCTCTCCGTGGCATCAGACTATCCGGTGCGGCGAAGCGGTGTCAAGCAGGCGCACGGCCGAGGCTTGAGGCTAAGCGCGCGTGGCGAGAGGCGGAGGAGATAACAAATGGGTTCCGAATGGACGCTCTTTGCCTCGTCGCGCCTATTGCAGAATTGGAACGATTTCCGTCTGCAGCGGCAAGCCGAAGACCACCGCTTCGCGGTCCGACACGTAAACGTCCAGCTCGCTGCGAATGCCGAACTGTCCGGGCAGATAGATCCCAGGTTCAATCGAGAAACACGTTCGGGGGAGGAGTCGCCGGTCGTCTCGAGTCTCGAGATTATCGATGTTGGCGCCATTCCCATGCACTTCTTCGCCGATGGAATGGCCGGTGCGGTGAAGGAACCGGTCGCCATGCCCGGCCTGCCGGATGACCCGGCGGCAGACCTCGTCCACTTCCCATCCGCATGGAAACTGGCCGGCCGCAACGCGGGTGCGGACGAAATGCAGGGCGGCGTCACGAGCGTCCCGCACGACCCGAAAAATGTCCTGGTGGCGCGGAGCGGCTTCACGGCCGACGTAGCCGGTCCATGTAATGTCGGCATACACGCTGCCGGGCTCAGGACGCTTGCCCCAGAGATCGATCAGCACGAGCGCCTCCGGAATGATGTCGGCAGACCCCTGCGCACTCGGTCCATAATGCGGATCGGCGCTGTGCGCATTGACCGCCACGATGGGGGGACTCGACGTGGTCAGGTCATAGGTGCGCAGGCGGGACAGGATAAATTGTTGGAGCCCATACTCATTCACGGAAGAGCCGGCGGTCATCGATTGTCTGATCTGCGCGAACGCGTCATCGACAATGCGCCGCAGCTTTTCCGCGGCGTCTCGGTGGGACGCCAGTTGGCGGTCGTCCCAGACCGCTTCAAACCGCTGCACGAGATCGGCCGAGGTCACCACTTCGACGGAGAAACTTCGGATCAGCTCGATCGTGCCGGCGTCTACCCGCGAGATGTAGGGAATCGCATTGAGCGGCGAATATTGCATGGCCACCCGCTTGGAGGACGCCAATATCCTCGCCACACAAGCACGTTGTTCTTCCCATGAGACGTACAGTAGCGTGTCTCCCGGCAATTCTTCCAGCGTGCGCGGCTCGATTCGGTGCATCAATTTCACCGGCTCTCCCTGTGAAGGAATCCAATAGTACCAGCGACGGGTCACATGGCGGGTTGGATCAAGCTCGAGCACACGATAGGCGAGCGGATCGCTCCCTCGAAAATCGTAGAAGAGCCAGCCATCGATGCCTGGGATTTCGCGCAAGACCTGTTGAATGTCGGCGATGCGTTGGGAAGGGGTGAGGTCTGTCACGGTCGGCATCTTAGTCTTTGCGGAGAAGCGGCGTCAATGCAGGGCAAGCATGCTACAATGCGGAGCACACGAGGCCCTATGTCGTCGATCCCTACCCCGCAACTTCCGCTCTATCGCATCACGCTGTTTTATGGCCCGGAGGCGGTCGCGGATGACCCGCCGCGCCTCAGCTGCATCTTCAACGTCAAAAAGCGGAGCTGGAAAGGCGGCATCCAGATTGTCGTCGAGCTCGACGCCGCGCAGGTGGCATTGATCACGCAGCGCATTGATTTCGAAGCCTGGCTCACGCGCAGACTGAGCGGGCTGCCGGATGCGGAGCGGGAGGACTCCGAAAGTCGCGCGCGTGAGCTGTTGATTCAGGAAGTCTGCTCGATCAAGCTCTCGCTCGCGCTCGATGCGGACATTCGGCGGGAAAATAGCCGGCTGGAAGTCTTTCGATACGTCGAAGAGGTGAACCGGGCCGTGACGGCGCAGAGCGATCGCATCAAGTCGAATATTGTGACGGAGCTGGATCTTCCGCCCGCGCAGGAAGGAGGATGATGCCTCCCTCCGATGTCTCATTGATATTGAGTGTTGCATCCGGCTCCGAATTATTGTAACTACAAACTAAGCAGGTCCCTGACTTCAGGACGAACCCAGCCGCGAGCCGAAGGAGGTACGCACGTGCGACATTTCGATGCAGAGCATCTCGTCAAAAAGCAGCTCACGCCGCAAGCCGCTTCATTCCGGATCATGGCCGTGGTCTTGGCGGCGGCGTTCTTTCACCTTGCCGTCGTCCCTGCGGGCTGGGCTCAAAATGCAGGAGGCGGATCGGATGAACGGCAGCAGGGCACCGGCGCTCAGTACGGCCTCGGGGCTGCCAGCGTGTTCCTGTCTATTCCTTACGGGATCGGGAAATTTGTGTTCGCGACGCTCGGGGGCATCTTCGGCGGATTTACTTATGCCTTCAGCGGCGGCAATCAAAAAGCCGCCAAGTCGGTCTGGAACACCAGCATGCGGGGCACTTACGTGATCACGCCCGAGCATTTAAAAGGAGAAAAAGCGGTCCGTTTCCTCGGCGTGCCGGCGGAAGAAGAAGAGATGTCGGAAGAGCCGACCCCCTCGCTTGAACCCATGTCGACGCCGGAGCCGATGAAATAACCCGCCGTGACATCGATCACATGAAGCCCATCATCGGGGTGACGCCGGATTACAATGCCGGTGATCGTGAGGATATGGGCGGTCGCGAGCCGACGTATTTCTTGCGTGCCCGCTATGTCCGTGCCATCGAAGATCTCGGCGGTGTTCCTCTGATTCTCCCGCTCACCGACGATCGGTCCATTCGCCGCAGCCTCCTGAAAGGCGTACACGGTCTGTTGCTGACCGGCAGCGGTCCCGATCTTCCGCCCGGCCTTTATGGCGAACGCAAGCGGTACCCCTTCCGCGTGGTGAGCCGGCGGCGCTATGAGTTTGAGCTGGATCTCTCGCGAATGGCCGCTGATGCGGGCATGCCGGTGTTGGGAATCTGCGGCGGCATGCAGGCCATGAATGTGGCGATGGGGGGGAGCTTGATCCAGGATATTCCGTCACAGATCGAATCTGCGCTTCCACACCGCTCTCCGCTTCCCGCCACGCGGCTCTCCCATTCGGTCGAGGTCGCTCCCCGCACTGTGCTCGCCAGAATCGTCCGGGAGACGACGATCCGGGTCAATAGCTCTCATCACCAGTCGGTGAAGCAGGTCGCGCCGTCGCTCGTGGCGAGCGCCGTGGCTCCCGACGGAGTGATCGAAGCCATCGAATCGCCCACCCATCCATTCGTGCTGGGCGTCCAGTGGCATCCCGAGTTTCTCTATGACCGCCATGATGTGCACCGGCGGCTGTTCCAGGCGTTCCTCAAGGCTACGCAACACGGATGGTGACACATCGCCGATCTGCTCTGCGTGGCTGTTCAAAGCCGTCAATGGCTGCCCGTCCCACGATCGCCACGACACAGTCCACGGCCTTACTTTCTGAAAATCCTGCTACCCTTGATGAAGGTCAACCTCTCACTGAATGGAGACTGAGTGGCCAATCCATCCGATTTCGGGCTGCGCGTCAAATCCATCGAACAGATCCTTGCCGATAGCGATCAACCCGAACACCGCCTGAAAAAAACACTGACGGTGTGGGATCTGACCGCCTTGGGCATCGGGGCCATCATCGGGACCGGTGTTTTCGTGCTGATCGGCACGGCCGTCGTGGGAGATGCCCATCGTCCCGGGGCCGGACCCGGCATCGTACTCTCGTTCATCTTGTCCGGCATCACCTGCGCTTTGGCCGCGCTCTGCTATGCTGAGCTGGCGGCGATGATTCCAGTAGCCGGAAGCGCCTACACCTATTCATATGCGACGCTGGGGGAATTTCTCGCGTGGATCACGGGATGGAATTTGATCCTGGAGTATGGCGTGGCCTGTGTCGCGGTAGCGATCGGCTGGTCCGGGTATTTCAATAATATCCTCAAAACGCTCGGCGTCGAACTGCCGGTGTGGGCCACGCATGCGCCCGGCTCCGTCGAAGGCGGGGTGGCGAACCTGCCCGCCGCCATCATTGTGCTGCTGGTCACTGTCGTGCTGGTGATCGGTGTCAAAGAAAGCGCCCGCATGACCGGGGTGATCGTCCTGGTAAAGCTGGCCGTCATTCTGTTCTTTATTGCAGTCGGCGCGACGTCGATCGAGCCGTCGAACTGGTCGCCGTTCATGCCTTACGGATTCGAGGGGGTCGGTGCCGCCGCGGCGATTGTCTTCTTCGCCTATGTCGGATTCGATGCGGTCTCGACTACCGCCGAAGAGGCGAAAAACCCCCAGCGCGATCTTCCCATCGGCATCATTGTCTCACTGAGCGTCTGTACCGTGCTCTATGTCTTGGTGGCGGCCGTGCTGACCGGCATCATTCCATTCAGAAAGATCGACGTGCATGCCCCAGTGGCGGAAGCGCTGCGCTTGGCAGGGTTTCAGTGGGGCGCCGCTGTTGTGGCGACGGGAGCCGTGGCGGGGATTACGAGCGTGCTGGTCGTGATGATGATGGGGCAGATCCGGGTCTTTTTTGCCATGTCCCGTGATCGATTGCTGGGTCCCTGGCTCGCCGCCGTCCATCCGCGGTACCGGACGCCGCATCGCGCGACCATCTTGACCGGTGTGGGCGTGGCCGTGCTCGCGGCCTTTATTCCGATCGGCGAGGCGGCGGACATGACCAATATCGGCACGCTGTTCGCCTTTGTGCTTGTCTGCTTCGGCGTCATCATCCTGCGCCGGGTCAGGCCTACCCATCCGCGACCATTCAAGGTCCCTTTCATGCCATGGGTTGCCTTGATGGGAATCGCGGCGTGTATCGGCCTGATGATCTTTCTTCCGGCGATGACCTGGATCCGGTTCGTGGTATGGACTATCATCGGAGTCGCGATCTATTTCGGCTATGGGAAGAAGCACAGCAAGCTGGCCAACCCATAACAGGATGTTGAAAAAGGCCTATTTCACCCTCCCTGCCTCAGGCGTACAAGACACGCCATTTTCCCGGCTTCGTTCTCGGCTCGAAGATATCCTCAACGGGGACCCTGGCGCCTCACATCTCGGCGGCGCGCACAAACGTGGTGCTCCTTATTCGTCGCCCCGTGCGCCCCAGAGGGTACGCCTCCGGTTTCTCCTCGCCTCGAGCCTTGCTGAGGCAGAGGCGCGGCTTGGTGCGCCTGGGGGGACGGCGGGTGTAAGAGCGACCTTTTGAGCCTCCTTCAGCGGGC
>JBOHOS010000696.1:0-9234 GCA_050731295.1 Nitrospiraceae bacterium
CTCCGGTTTCTTCTCGTCTTGTATCTTGTAACGATGAATGCTGCTAACGTCCATGACCAACTTGGGTGTGACAGACCGAACTCGCCTAGGTCCTTGGAGGCCGTGCCGCAGCGTGGTCGCCACGCCCTTTCCCTGCACCAGCCCGCACAGTCGCCTGGGCCTCATGAGCCCGCATCGCGCAAGGACGGGCAGACAGGAGGAGGACCTATGACAGAATCGCCGGGGTTTGTGGGGATCGATGTCTCGAAGGCGCGCTTGGATCTCGCGGTCCGTCCCACGGGAACGACCCGTACCACCCCTCACGATGAAGCGGGCGTGGCGACCGTGGTGGAGCAGCTGCGTCAGATGCAGCCCTCCTTGGTCGTCATGGAAGCCACGGGCGGCTTGGAAGTCGTGCTCAGTGGGGTCTTGGCCGCCGCCGGCGTGCGTGTGGTCGTCGTCAACCCGCGCCAGGTGCGGGACTTTGCCAAAGCTACCGGGCGGCTGGCGAAGACCGATGCGCTCGACGCGCAGGTGTTGGCGCAGTTTGCCGAAGCGGTGCGGCCCCCCGTCCGGCCCTTGCCGGAAGCCCGCACCCAGGAATTGGCCGCCCTGATCACCCGCCGCCGCCAGCTCATCGAGATGCTGACGGCCGAGAAGAACCGACTGGGCAGCGCCCCGCGCCGTATCCAGCGTGAGATCCGGACGCACATCGCCTGGCTGGCGCGCCAGGTGGCTCACCTGAATACGGATTTGACGGCGGCGATTCGCTCCAGTCCGATCTGGCGGGAGAAGGATGAGCTGCTGCAAAGCATGCCGGGGGTCGGGCCTGTGCTGGCGACCACCCTGCTGGCCAGTCTGCCAGAACTGGGGGCGTTGGATCGCCGCCAAATCGCGGCGCTGGTGGGCGTCGCCCCCCTCAATCGGGATAGCGGCCGCTGGCGCGGCAAACGCATCGTGTGGGGCGGGCGGACCGCCGTCCGCGCCGTGCTCTATATGGGCGCCCTGGTGGCCGCTCGACATAATCCCGTGCGGAAAGCGTTCTACCAACGCTTGCGCCACGCAGGCAAGGCTCCGAAAGTGGCGTTGACCGCCTGTATGCGCAAGGTGCTGACCATGCTCAATGCGATGCTCAAACATCGGACACCATGGCGTGCAATCTGTGCTCAGGGGGCTTGACATTTAAGACAGTCGCTGCGACCTCGCTGGGCGACCTTTTTGAACATCCTGGGAGGTATTTGTACCGTTAGCGGTATTTCTGATGACGATCTTCCATAGTCACCTCGACAGTTTTCCAAGACTGCTGGGAATTTTTCGAAGATATTCACCTTGACAAGACCTCCCGACAGTCCCTAGAGTTGCGGCCACATATGGTCCGGGTGTAGGGAAGAGAGTGCAAGTCTCTCGCGGTCCCGCCGCTGTAACTGGGACGAAACCCGCAGACGCCACTGTCCGAAAAACTGATAGCGATAAGCTGGTAGCTATTAGTTTTGAGATGGGAAGGCGCGGGGAGTAGGCAAAGCCAGAAGCCAGAAAACCTATCCGGATAGGAGCCGACGAGGTTCGTCGTCGGGCTCCACGACCGTCTTTCTCTCGAGGGCTGGAGAAAGGGTGAGGGTGAAGAAGCGGGTGCAATCCTCAAGGTCTGACGGCCTTGAGGATTTTTTATTTTGAAAGCGAGGAGCGAACAGCGAGGAGCGAACAGCAGAGCGGCGTTCGTGGCGATTTGCTATTGGCTATTCGCTGTCGGCTGCGTGCTGATGATCGACCCCGCGCAGGGCGATGACACGGGATTTTCCGCCATGAAACGACGACAGCAGGGCATTCTGACGGGCATGCCGTTCATGGCGAATCTGGCGCCCCGCACGTTCGTCGATGACCTGGGTCGCAAGATCTACCTGGCCAAGGCGCCCGTGCGGATCGTCTCGCTCGCGCCGAGCGTGACCGAAATGCTGTTCGCGATCGGTCTCGACCAGGAGATCGTCGGGGTGACGCAGTTTTGTGATTATCCGCCCGAAGCGCGCGGCAAACCGAAGGTCGGGTACTCGAATCCGAATATCGAATCTCTGGTCGCGTTGAAGCCCGATCTCGTCGTAGCGCCGCGAGAATTCTTGCGCTCCGACACCCTGGGGAAACTCGAGCAACTCAAGATCGCGGCGTTTATTCTCGAAGCCAAAACCATTGAGGATATTCCGTCTCACATCCAAACCCTCGGGCGCATGCTGGAGCGTTCGCCGGCTGCCGATCTCGTGGCGACCGAGATGCGGCAGCGGATTGCTGCAATCAAAACGCGCACGCAAGCCCTGCCTCGCCCGCGCTTACTGTACGTGTTAAACAGCCAGCCGCTCATTTCAGTCGGACCCGGCAGCTTCATCCATCAATTGATTGAACTGGCCGGCGGGGCGAACGTCGCCGCCGGGGCAAAAACTCCCTACCCGCGGCTCAACATGGAAGAGGTGATCAAGCAGGATCCGGAGATCATTCTCTTTCCGGTCGGGTCGAACGAAGGCGTCCCGGACCGAGAGCAGGAGGGGTGGCGCAGATGGGAGACGCTGTCGGCCGTGAAGCAGGGGCGCTTTCACAGGATCGCCGGCGATCTGCTTAACCGGCCGGGTCCTCGGATCGTGCAGGGTGTCGAAACGCTGGCCGCGATTATCCATCCGGAAACCGTCGAGAACGGAACTCCATGATGGGTATGATCGCGGGACAGCCGGAGGTGACGCGCTCAGCCGGCCACAATGCGCCTGCTGTCTCTGAAAGGACGGACGCTGCGCCCATTCGCACCGCGGGGCTTGATGGTTCACGGCTGTCTCGCGCGAAATGGACAAAAACGATTGTAGGTCTGGTGGGCATCGATCTGGTGGTGCTGATTGCGTGCCTCCAGTTTGGGGCAGAACATATCGGCTTGGCCGATGCGGTGCGGATCTTTTCTCAAGCCCTTGTATCAGGGCAGGCAGGCCTGGATTCCGCGGGGACGGCCGGCGTGATCCTGGTGCAGGTTCGACTGCCAAGGGTGCTGCTGGCGTTCATGGTGGGAGGATGCCTGGCCGTGGTGGGAGTCAGTCTTCAAGCTCTGCTGCGAAACCCGTTGGCCGATCCGTACGTCCTCGGCATTTCCAGCGGGGCCGCATTGGGGGCGGGGGTGGCCATTCTCGTAGGAATTGGAACGACGATTGTCGCCGCCTCGGTCCTTCCGCTCTGCGCGTTCATCGGCGGACTCTTGTCGATCGTGGTGGTCTACCGGATCGCGGCCTCGTACGGATATCTCCCGATCCATACGCTGTTATTGGCGGGCGTGATCCTCAACGCGATCTTTTCCGCGCTCATCATGTTCATCACGTCGATGATGGACCCGAACCGCTCGTTCGGCATGATGTCCTGGCTCATGGGAACATTGACGGGGCCGGATTATCCCGCCCTGTTGGTTCTGGCGGCCTACCTCGCAGCCGGCACGTTCATTCTGTTCCGCCAAGCGGGCTCGCTCAATGTGCTCACGCTGGGCGAAGAGTCCGCCCGATCGCTGGGCGTGGAGGTGGAGACGGTCAAGAAGACGGTGTTTTTCGCGGCTGCCTTGCTGACCGGCGCCGTCGTCGCGTTCAGCGGGTTGATCGGATTTGTCGGGATGGTGATTCCGCATGCGGTGCGCATGGTGATCGGACCCGATCACCGGCTACTCCTGCCGGCCTCCGCGCTCGTCGGGGGCGCGTTTCTCATGCTGGCCGATACGCTGGCGCGAACGCTTCTGGCGCCCGGCGAAATTCCGGTGGGGGTCGTCACCGCACTGGCCGGGGGACCGTTTTTCATCTACCTCTTGATGTCACGAAAAGGCGGGCTGGTCGCATGACCGAGCGGGAGGCTTCACCGGTTCAGTGTGCGTTCGAGGTTGAGCGGCTGATGTTCCGGTACCGGCGTGGTTCAGCCGAACGTGTCTTTCGATCACGCCTGGAACGAGTCGATTGGACGCTCAAGGAGCTGACGTTCGAGGTGGTAGCCGGGGAAATTGCCGGCGTGATCGGTCCGAATGGATCGGGCAAAACGTCGCTCCTCAAGTTGCTCGGGAAGGTGCTGCGCCCGCAGGCGGGGACGGTGCGATTGTTCGGAGAGGACTTGGAGGGCCTCAGTCACGTGGCGGTGGCGCGCACGGTAGCGCTGGTTCCGCAGGAAAGCCATCAGATCTTTCCGTTCACGATTGCCGAGACGGTGCTCATGGGGCGCTTTCCTCATCATCGAGGCCGCGGCTTCGATGGGCTCATGGGATTCGGCTGGGAAGGCGCTGATGATGTAGGTCTGGCGCAGCAGGCGATGGAGGATATGGACGTGGCGCATCTGGCGTCGCGGTCGATTTTCGATGTGTCGGGCGGAGAAAGACAGCGCGTCATGATCGCGCGCGCATTGGCTCAGCAACCGCGCGTGCTGCTGCTCGATGAACCAACCGCATTTCTCGACCTCAATCATCAACTGGACATTTGCCGTATCCTGCGCCGGCTGAATGAGAAACGGGGATTGACCGTGGTGCTGGTGTCGCATGATCTGAATCTCGCCAGCCAGTACTGTGACCGGCTCCTGCTGCTGGACCGGGGAGAAGTCTTCCGCATCGGACGGCCCGATGAGGTGATACGACCGGAGGTCCTGGAGGCTGTGTATCACTGCGAGGTCCTGGTCGATGCCCATCCGGTGTCGGGACTTCCTCGCGTCACGCTGCCGGCTCGGAGCGGCTGCGATGGCGTGTTTATGGAGCAATAGGTCTGCATTCTTCAGGGGGGTTACCCAGCCATCTGGGAACCGGGCTTTAACCGGGGAGGGAGCGATTAGAGGATAGGACGACAGCGACGGGGAAGATGGTGCGAAGCCATCACGGTGCCGCCACTGTAAGCGGGGAGTGATCCTGCACGAGCCACTGTCTTGAAAAGCTGGCAGCTAATAGCTTTTCAGACGGGAAGGCGCAGGAAAGCGACGATCCGCAAGTCAGGAGACCCGGCTGTCGAACAGTCCACTCAGCCCTTCGAGCACAAGGGAGGTGGGTCATGCAGGGGTTCGGTCGAAGACATAAGACGGTGGGTGCAGGACTGGGTGTCCTGGTTTGGGCGATGAGTATCTACGGATCTGGGTATGCAGAGGATCATCCGGTCCAGACCGACGAGGAATCGATCAGAACCGCGGAGGTGGTCATCAGTCCGACAAAAACGCCGATTCCAGCCAGCCAAGTGACCAGCGCGGTGGAGGTCATTACCGAAGAGGACCTGAAGAGGCAAAAATTCAAGACGGTTGTCGATGCGCTGCGCCTTCGCCAGGGGCTTGCGGTGTTCTCAAGCGGAGGCCCTGGCACCGAGGCTAGCGTTCGTATCCGAGGGGGCAGCCCTGCCCAAACGTTAGTATTGATCGACGGCGCCATCGTCAACAGCGCGACCACGGGCGCCTACAACTTTGCCAACCTGACAACCGACAACATTGAACGGATCGAAATACTCAGAGGCGCGCAAAGCATGTTATGGGGCTCAGACGCGATGGGGGGCGTGATCAACATTGTGACGAAGAGAGGAACCGGCGTGCCTCAGGCAAGCGGCTTCTTCGAATATGGGTCCTTTTTGTCAATTCGAGAAGGTGGGCGGGTAACCGGACAGAAAGGCCCCGTCGATTTCTCCATGTCGCTGTCGAGATGGGATTTCACGGGGTTCTCGGCGGTCAATTACAGACGAGGCGCCTTCGAACGCGATGCCTTCAGGAATTGGCAAGCGTCATCAAAAATCGGGGTGCGCCTTCCTCACGATGGACGTTTGGAATTCGCCTTCCGCTGGCTCAATAGCGACGTGCATCTCGATAATATTACAACCCCTGCCGATGTATTTGGGTCCAGGTCCAGAGACCAAGAGTTAGTGTACAGCGGTAGTTACGAGCAGGCCATTACGAGTTGGTGGTCTCAAAAGTTGACGCTGGCGCGTGAGGAGGCCCAGTCATCATTTTTTCCGGGAACTTTGCAACGGAACGTTGTGACCGGGGTCGTGAGTACTCCATTCGGAGGTCTTAATGAGATACGAACCATTTCAAATCGGATTGAAGCGCAGCACAACTTCCAGATCGGCAAGCCGCTGCTCTTAACCGGCGGGTATCAGTTGCGCGATCAGCAAGGAGAGAATGATACCGGTCTGACAAACAAGATCCTCCGGTCGAATGCAGGGTTTGGACAGGCTCAACTAAACCTCTGGGATCGGTTGTTTGCTACGGCCGGTGTTCGCTACGACAGCTACAATGTGTTTGGAAGCGCGACGACGTACCGGTTCACCGCCGGATATCTCCTCGCTGAGACGGGCACAAAGTTTCGCAGCAGCTATGGAACAGGTTTTCGGGCGCCGTCGATAAATGAACTCTTCTTTCCCGGCTTCGGCAATCCGAATCTCGGGCCTGAAAAGAGCCAAAGTTTCGATGTGGGTGTGGATCAGAGTCTCTTCGGCGATCGAGTCCGTCTCAGCGTCGGCTACTTTTGGAACCGGTATCGAGACTTGATCGTGACCAGCCTGAACGATCCGGCCTGTGCGACGTTGAGTCCAATCTTTCTGACCTGTCCACGCAACGTTGGCTCCGCGGATACGAGAGGCTGGGAGGCCAGCATAAGTCTGTCGCTTCTGCGGGACAAACGCTTTGTGAAGAGTCTAGAATTGCGTGGCCAATACACGCATACCTTGACACGTGATTTGACCAATGACCTTCGCTTGCCTCGCTGGCCTCTCGACCAATGGAGCGCGATTCTCGCCTACCAGCCGATCGATCCATTGTCGATCACGCTTGCTGCTCGTTACGTGGGATCGCGATTTAATAATCTCCTCAACAGTCAAAGACTGCCGGCGTTCGATGTCTGGACGCTGACCGCGTCCTATGACGTGACGAAGCAAGTGCAGGTCTATGCGCGTGTCGATAATGTCTTCAATGAAAAGTACGAAGAAATATTGAATGCCGGGACTCCGATTCAATCAATCTATGTTGGCCTGAGAGTGGCGTACGATCTAAAGAAGGAAGGGAGACGCATGTGAACGTTCCCCGCCTTGTGATTGCCGGCACCCATAGCGGAGTCGGCAAGACCACCGTCACACTGGCGCTTCTGGCAGCGCTGAGAGCGCGGGGCCACCGGGTGCAGCCGTTCAAAGCGGGACCGGATTTTATTGACCCCGGCCATCACACCGCCGTCACCGGCCGGCCATCCCGGAATCTGGATGGGTGGATGCTGGGGGAAAAACTGAACCGACACGTGTTCATTCGGGCGTCAGCCGATGCGGATTTCGCGGTCATCGAAGGCATGATGGGCCTGTTCGACGGGAGTTCACCGGTCAGCGAGGTGGGGAGCACCGCCGAGATCGCGAAGCAATTGGATGCGCCGGTCCTGCTGGTGATCGATGGGAGCGCGATGGCTCGCTCGGCGGCCGCCCTGGTATCCGGGTATGCCGGCTTCGATCCATCGCTGCGCGTCGCCGGTGTGCTGTTCAACCGTCTGAGCGGGGAAGGACATTATCATCTCTTGAAGGAGGCCATTGAAAAGGAGACCAATGTGCCGGTTGTGGGGTACTTGAAGGCGAATCCCTCACTGACTGTTCCCGATCGACACCTGGGATTGGTGACGGCGCTGGAGCAGGGTGCAACGGCTCTCTATGAGCGACTGGCACAGGCGGCGGCGCACACGGTGAACCTTGATCGTGTAGAGACACTGGCCCGGTCATGCGGAGAATTCGACATCCGCCAGGCCGCTGGCTTGCTTCCAGGCCGTGATCCCGCGAGGGACACACCACGCATCCGTGTGGGCGTGGCCCACGATCCAGCATTTTGTTTCTACTATCCCGAGAACCTGGAACTTCTGCAGGCAGAAGGAGGAGACCTGATTAGGTTTTCCCCTTTGCGAGACCAGGCTTTGCCGGCGGTTGACCTGCTCTACCTCGGTGGGGGGTATCCCGAGCTGTACGGCGAACAATTGGCGAAAAATACCACGATGCGGACAGCGATTCGTGACTTTGCAAGTCTGGGGGGAACGATTTATGCCGAGTGCGGAGGCATGATGTATCTGACTCAAGCGATCACGGACTTTGAGGGCCGTTCCCATGAGATGGTCGGTGTCTTTTCAGCCGAAGCCATCATGAAAAAGCCGGGCTTGACGCTGGGCTATCGAGAGATTGAGATCGCACGGCTTTGTCCGTTGGGACCGGTGGGCCTGAAAGCCAGAGGCCATGAGTTTCATTATTCCTCGCTGAGCGGGCGTGGCGCGCTGGACTATGCCTGCCGATTGACCGACGCGCATGGCGGGAAACGCGGACAGGATGGACTGATCGCAGGCAACACGATCGCCCTATATGCCCACATTCATTTTGCGAGTCAGCCTGAAATCCCCCGTGCGTTGGTCGCGTCGGCGCGCACTGGATTGGCCAGGAGAAAGAGCCTATGACCGACTCAATAGATCATCAGGCGCGCATGCAGAGGTTGAAAGCTTCTGTGGACCGGAGAATTGCAGCCGCTCAGGATGAAAAGGGCTTGCTGATCGTCTTCACGGGCGCCGGCAAAGGCAAGACCACGGCGGCATTGGGCATGGCGCTGCGCTGCATCGGGCATGGGATGAAGGTCGCCGTCGTGCAGTTCATCAAAGGCGCGATCGATACGGCCGAGGAACGGGCGTTGAAAAGCTTCGGCGACCAGGTGACGTTCCTACGCATGGGAGAAGGGTACACGTGGGAGACGCAGGATCGCGAGCGGGATATCGAATTCGCGCGGTGCGCCTGGGAGGTCGCCGCGGGATTTCTTCGCGATCCGGCCTATGCGATGGTGATTCTGGATGAATTCAACATCGCCCTGCATCACGGGTATGTGGAGCTTGCGGACGTCTTACCGGCTCTACAAAAGAGGCCGCCAATGCAGCATGTCGTCATCACCGGTCGCAGCGCCAAAGGCGAACTGATTGAGCAAGCGGATTTAGTCACCGACATGGGGCAAACGAAGCATCCGTTCCGAAAAGGCATCAAGGCTCAAAAGGGCGTCGAATTCTGACGGCCGGAGGGGAACGATGAAGGGAGCGATCGAGAAATGCTGTGAGCGCTGCGGGCACACATTCACGTGCGGTGGGTACGGCTGCTGGTGTGGTCGGGTTTCTTTGACGGATCGGCAATTCGACTGGATCGCTCGGCGTTATGAAGATTGCTTGTGCCCCGTCTGTCTTGAGAAGATCAGCACGGGCGAGTTGGGGCCGGTCGCCGACAAGCAACGCCATTCCGATCGGTAGGGGAG
>JBOHOS010000697.1:0-14867 GCA_050731295.1 Nitrospiraceae bacterium
GCTATAATCCGAGGCACATACCGCATGGTCTCACGGACATAATGAAGCTTCCAATAATCGTTGACGCGCTGCTCCTTGAGCAACTTCTTCACACGATCTTCGCCCGCATTGTAGGCGGCCATCGCGAGAAACCAGTCGCCCAGGTCCTGTTTGAGAAAACGAAGATATTTGATCGCGGCTTCGGTGGACATTTCTAAATTCCGCCGATCATCACGCCATTTATTGCTGTACAGCTTATACCGTTTGCCGGTGGATCCGATGAACTGCCAGGGGCCGGAGGCTTTCGCGCGGGAATAGGCCGCCGCGACGCACTTGCTCTCGACCAGCAACATGAATTTCAAGTCATCGGGCAGGCCGGCCTCAGTCAACTGCTTCTCAACGGGCGGGAAACAGCGGCCGCTCCGCTTCGCCAAAATAATGCTCTCACCCTCCTCTGCCAGAAATTGATAGAACTCATACTCGATCCGCTCCCGAACCTGCCAATTATCGAGCGGGACAGGCACTCCCGCAAACGAAAGTTTCTCCGGCAGCTTGAAAGAGCTGAGAAAGAACGGCCGGCCTTGCCGATCTGCTTCCGGAACGATGACCAATTGATCGTCCGTTTCCGGCGAAGGCGTGAGTTCTTCGTCTGGCTGCGCTCCATTCTCCTGTTCGGACAGACTCAATTTACCGGTCGGAGGGTCTATCGTGGGAGCCACGCCGACAGCCGGCGGCGCGTGGGTTTCGTGGGAGGGTTGGATCGGTATGTCCTCTGCCGAAGTCATCATTGTACCTTGGCCAACGACCATGAAAACCATTACCGTCAGGAGAGAAAGACTGTATCGCGCTGAATGCGCGTTCGAGAGTCGCTTCAAACCAAGCATATGATTTTCCTCATGGAAGGGAAGACATGCTACCAGGTACAACGCGCTGCGGCAAGAACCTCGCGCGCCACGCTGTGCTATTGTAGCACCGCCATGCAGGAATTTACGGACCTTGCGAATCGGGTCATTGCATGCAGCCGATGCCCGCGTCTGGTTGCACATCGGCAGCTCGTGGCTCAGATCAAGGTCCGGCGATATCAAGACTGGACCTATTGGGGTCGCCCGCTGCCTGGCTTCGGTGATCCGAACGCCCGGCTCCTTGTTGTCGGCTTAGCGCCTGCCGCCCACGGCGGCAATCGCACGGGCCGGATGTTCACAGGAGATCGAAGCGGAGATTGGCTCTACGAAGCGCTTCATCGATATGGCTTTGCCAACCAACCGCACTCGGTTCATCGGGATGATGGACTCCGCTTAGCGGATTGCTACATTGCAGCCGCAGTACGATGCGCCCCGCCGGACAACAAGCCGACGCCGGATGAATTTGGCGCATGCCGGCCCTACCTCATCGAGGAATTACGTCTCCTCTCGCGAGTGACGGTCGTCGTCGCCCTGGGCAAGATCGCCTTTGATCAATACCTGAAAGCCTGCCGCGAGCTGGGACATCGCATTCCCTCCCCTGCGCTTCAGTTTGGGCATGCGTCCGTGCATCGCCTGCCGTGGGGAATGACCTTACTGGGGTCCTATCATCCCAGCCAGCAAAATACGTTTACAGGCAAACTAACCCGTGCCGAGTTCCATAAAGTATTCAAGCGAGCCCGTGGAATGGTCGGAAGGTCGGCCATGTCAAAAGAGCGGCCTTCCCCGGAATCGAGGAAGGCCGGCCGCTGAGAGGACTAGTTTTTGTGCTGCGCGTTCCAATCGGCAAGGAACTTTTTGAGCCCGATGTCGGTCAGCGGATGCTTAACGAGTTGCTGAAAGATGCTGAACGGCATGGTACAGATATGCCCTCCGGCCAGAGCCGCTTCAACGACATGCTGAGGATGCCGCACGCTAGCCACCAGCACCTGGGTCTTAAAGTTGTAATTCTTGTAAATGGTGAGGATGTGCCGGATCAACTCCATCCCGTCGCTGCTGATGTCATCGAGCCGGCCGATGAAGGGGGAAACGCACCAAGCCCCAGCCTTGGCTGCCAGGAGCGCTTGCGTGGGCGAGAAGCACAGCGTCACATTGACGCGGATACCTTCCGCGCTCAGCCGCTTGGTGGCTTTGAGCCCTTCCGGTATTAAAGGGCACTTTACGACAATGTGCTTGTGAAGCTTGGCGAGTTCTCGTCCCTCTTTCACGATGGCATCGGCCTCGACGCTGATCACTTCCGCACTGACAGGGCCATTGACGATGTTGCAGATCTCAACGACCAATTCGCGAAAGTCACGACCTTCTTTCGCTGCCAGAGAAGGATTGGTCGTGATGCCGTCCAGGCCGCCCATATTGGCAGCCTCTTGAATTTCCTTTACATTTGCGGTGTCTAGATAAAGGTTCATGGTCGGGGTTCCTTTCATGCCAAGGCGCTTCGGACCAGCACTTTTGTTATTTTATGAACATCCTTGAGTTGAATGCAAATGTCAATCGCGGCCGACCGGGTCTTTTGACACATGCTTGCGCACTGTCTACAATCCTTTCGACAAGGAGAGACCATGCGACAGAGCCGTGGACTGATTCTCGTGATTATTCTATTGGCCGGATGCGGTGGGAATCCCTACCTCGATGCTTCCTTGAAGCCCGCTGAGTTCGAAGGCAAGGATAAGACCTGGTTTGAGAAGAACTGGGGGTCGCCGAGTGGAAAGTCACCACGATTCTTTGGCGGCGAGACCTGGACCTACTTTCGGATCGCAGGCGGCCAGTCGGGACCCTTAGTGTTCAATTTCACACCCAACCAATGCCAGATCACGCTGAAATTCGACAAGGACGAAAAGCTCAGCTCGTATAACTATTCGGGCTGTTAGCATCCTACTTGATCATCCCGGCTGGGACAACCGCTTCTGAAAAATCTCCGCACAGCCGCTGCTACAGAAATAATACGTCTGCCCTCCGATTCTCGCCGATATCGCTGATGCCTTGGGCACATAGGTCCGGCATACCGGATCCTGAATCATCTGGTCCTTGTCCAGCAGTTGGCTCGGCTGGCCGCGCAACTCACGCAAGGCGCTTCGCAGCAAGAAGTAGAGCACGATAAGGAGAACGATGACAATCAATAGTCTCCACATGGGCGGACAATCCCCTCCCGGCGATTATGAATCCCTCGTTCCATCGCAGTCATCTCGGGCATTAAAGCACACTCAATGGCTTTTCTGCTTGCCCATCGGGGCGCCTTACCGGAGTACGACGTTGGTCCCGGGCCTTAGGGCTCATTCCGACTCTTCCGTGAGAGCCCTTTGCACCATTTAGAGAGGGGCTTTAGACCGATGGTTCTGCCGCTCGATGAATGTTATGGTGAGGGATATGAAAACCTGCGATAAATGCCAAGGTGCGATGTTGTTGGAGCGGGCGGTGGATCTGAACGCCGGGCTGGTGATCACTGTATTGGCCTGCTTGAATTGCGGCAGGCGCAAAGCAGTGGAGACAGAGCCTCGGCCTTTGACCGCTCGCTGCTGATGACGTCCTCGCAAGCACACCGCTCGCCGACCGAAGTGTAGCCGTCGCAAGACGGTCTTGTCCTCCCCACGGTGATGTCAAACTCTTATGAAACCAAAAGTTACAAAAGTATCGAGCGCTCCATTGACAAGCTTGATCTGCTGTCCTCACTGTTACCGCCTTCTCAGCTATGATGCAGGACAACCGGTCGTGCGTTGCCATGCCTGCGGCGCGACGGTTAAACGCGAAGAACCGCTGTTGCCGTTCGACTCTTCCTCTCGATCCCGCTGATCCGACGTTATTTCAACCCCAGAACATCCTGCATGTCGTACAAGCCTGGAGGCTGCTTGACCACCCATCGGGCCGCTCGGAGAGCTCCTCGCGCAAAGGTATCCCGGTTTTGGACACGATGGGTGACTTCGATCCGCTCCCCCATACCTCCGAAGAGAACGGTATGGTCGCCGACGATATCTCCCGCGCGAATGGTCTGAATTCCAATCTCGCCGGCGTTCCGTTCGCCGATCAGCCCCTTCCGGGCATAGACGCCGACCTGGTCCAGATCCCGGTTCACGGCTTTGGCCAACACTTCCGCCATCTTGAGAGCGGTGCCGCTCGGAGCATCCTTTTTCAACCGGTGATGCGCTTCGATGACCTCAATGTCATAGTCCTCGCCGAATGTCTTGGCCATCTCTGCGATTACTTTGAAAATGACATTGACCCCCACGCTCATGTTGGGAGAAAAGACGCAGGGAATGTGCCGGGCGAGGCTACGGAGTTCGGCAAGATCGTGAGCCGACAATCCTGTCGTGCCCACCACCATTGGCCGGCGGTGCTGAGCTGCGATGCGCAGGTGCTCCAAAGTCGCAACGGGCGATGAGAAATCGATCGTCACCTCACCCTGTCCGATCACGGCGGAAAAATCATCTCCGATGGAAATACCGATCCGGCCGCAGCCTGCTACCTCACCGGCATCCTCCCCGATCGACACATGGCCTTTCCGTTCGATGGCTCCTGTGAGCTTGAGCGCCGCCGATTCCTTCAGCAAGGCGACGAGCCGTCCCCCCATTCGCCCAGCCGCGCCGGCAACGACCACCTTAATCATGGCTGGACTCCGCGATGACTCGGCGGCGCGCGTGGAGCGTGACGGGCAGTAAGAGCGGCAAGCGATTCACTGGGACGGTCATATGAGGCCGTAGTCTTTCAGCGCGCGCGAAAGCTTCTCATGGTGTTCGGTGGAGAGCCCGCTGAGCGGAAGGCGAAGCTCGGGGTCGATTTTGCCCATCATCCCCAAGGCCTCTTTGACCGGTATCGGATTCGTCTCGTAAAACAAGGCCGTGAACAGCGGGAACAGTTTGTAATGCAGGGCGCGCGCCTGGTCCAGCTGACCAACGGCAAACGCGTCAACCAATGCCGCCATGTCGGCCGGCGCGATATTGGCCGTCACGGTGATAACCCCTTTCGCGCCAACCGCCATCATGGGAAGGGTGAGCGCGTCATCGCCGGCCAGCACGGTGATTCGATCACCACAGGCATGGATAATTTTACTGACCTGTTGCAGCGATCCGCTGCCTTCTTTGATCGCCACGATCGTCGGCATTGCGGCGAGACGCGCAACGGTGGCGGGCGCCAAATTGACGCCGGTTCGGCCGGGAATGTTGTACAGCACCAGCGGAAGATCCACGGCCTCCGCCACGGCTTTATAGTGGCGAATCATACCTTCCTGCATCGGCTTATTGTAGTAAGGAGTAATGAGCAAGGCCCCGTCCGCGCCGACTTTTTTCGCGTGAAGGGTAAGAGCAATAGCCTCTTCCGTGGAGTTGGATCCGGTGCCGGCGATCACCGGCACGCGCCCCCGTACCGCCTCGACGGTGAATGCGATCACCCGCTCATGTTCCTCATGAGAAAGGGTCGCAGACTCGCCGGTGGTCCCACACGGCACGATACCGTCGGTCCCGTTGGAGACCTGCGCGTCAATGAGATCCCCCAGGGCCCGTTCATCGACCCGCCCATTCCTGAACGGGGTCACGATTGCCACGAATGATCCGGTAAACATAGCTTACCCCTCTGGATTAGAGGTCAAACCTGAGAAACTAGCAGGTATCACCGTCTGTCTGCGGATTCAAGGTTACGTCAAGAACTGCGGGATCGTCTCGCCTCGCACCAAATCCGCATACGTTTCCCGAGCCCGAATCACATGAATCTCACCATCTTTAACAAGCACTTCCGGCGTGCGAGGCCGGGAGTTGTAATTCGACGCCATGACGAACCCGTATGCGCCGGCGCTCATCACCGCCAGGAGGTCCCCGGCGCGGGTGGCCGGCATCGCGCGGTCCTTGGCTAAGAAGTCGCCTGACTCGCACACCGGCCCAACGACATCGACCGTGACCGTGTCGGCGGATGATGTCTCTGTGACGGTCCGGATCTCATGATAGGCGCCGTACAAGCTGGGCCGGATCAGGTCATTCATGGCCGCATCCACGATCACGAATCGCTTCGCCTCGCCGTCCTTGGTGTACAGGACGCGTGTCATGAGCACACCGGCGTTGCCCACGATGACGCGACCGGGTTCCATAATCAGGACGCATTTGAGATCGCGGACCAACGGGGAGATGGCCTTGGCTAGTTCTTGCGGCAGCGGCGGCACCTCGTCGGAATACGTGATTCCCAACCCCCCGCCGATATTAATGTACCGAATGTTGGCGCCGTGCGACTTCAAGACTTCGACCAGGACAAGGACTTTCTTTAACGAATCGACGAACGGCGTCACTTCCGTCAACTGGGACCCAATATGCGCGTGAACCCCGACGACCTCAACATGTTTCAGTGAAGTCGCCAGCTTGAATTCATCGAGCGCCCGGTCCGCGCTGATTCCAAACTTGCTCTTCTTGAGGCCGGTGGAAATATACGGATGGGTTTTCGGATCAATATCCGGGTTGATGCGCAGCGCGACACGGGCTCGGCGCCGTGTTTCGGCGGCCACATCATCGATGGCGCGCAACTCGGCGGACGATTCGACATTGAACATCAAGACGTCGGCATCGAGCGCATCGCGAATTTCTTCGCGGCTCTTGCCGACTCCGGCAAACACGATCTTGGACGGGGCCATTCCGGCCTGGACGGCCCGGTACAGCTCCCCACCCGACACGATGTCGGCTCCGCTTCCCTCCTTGGCCATCAGGCGGAGAATGGCCAAATTGGAATTGGCCTTCATCGCAAAGGCAATGAGATGCGGCACGTCCTGAAACGCGCTATCGAAGGCGCGAAAATGCCGGATGAGCGTGGCGTAGCTGTAGACATAGCACGGCGTGCCGACCTCTTTGGCGATGCGGGCCAGCGGCGTTTCCTCGCAATACAACTCGCCGTGCCTGTACTGAAAATCATGCATCTTGCCAGTCCTCTTCCAGTATCTCCAAACCGCTCAGCGACAACCCCTCGAGCGCCGATTCAAACGCCCCCTTGAACTTTCGGTAGCGGACCTTGGCATAGGGCGCGACCGCCTTCAGTATCTCCTGGTCAAGCAGCGTATGCAAGGCCCCCGGTGTGGCTTGTCGAAGGTGCTCGAAGTTGATGATGATATCCAGCTTCGCCTTCTCCGCCGCCTGCTTGATGCGCTTGAGCAGCTCCTGCGCATTGAGGTGATCGAGCGTCCCCTCCAGGTCCACGAACAGCGCCGCGAATCGGTCGTGCCGCCGGGCTTTGATGTCCAGCCAGCGCTCCTGCGCGGGAGCCGTCGTCTCGTCGATTTTTTGCCGGAGCGCATGCAACGCATTCGGAATGAGGTGGTCCGTTTCAAACGTCGGCAGCTTGGCTTGCAGTCCCTTCAGCACCGCGGCCACCGGTGACAGCGTGCCTTGCGGACAGGACCGTTTCACGAGCTTTCGGAACTGCCTGTTCATTTCGAAGCGAGGCACGAACCGTTGGCTGGTGGCGGATAGGCGGCGCCAGATCGACGGCCAGGAGTAGAACTGGTGATTGGCCCAGAAGAACCCCTCTTGCAACTGCTCCGGCGTCATTCGGCTGGGATAGTACACGACGTGTTTGCCGTCGTATTTGGCCCAATCACGGTCAAAGATCCGGCCCGCGCTGTTATAGCGTTCATACAACGCCGTGCCGGGGAGGGGGGTCAGGACATTGAAGTAGGCCAGTTCCACGTGGTTCTTGACCAAGAAGTCTACGGCCCGCTCGAACACCGATTCATCGTCGTTATCGAATCCGAAGACGATCCCGGGATTCACCATGATCCCATGATCGTGAAACATCTTGATCTCATCCGAGAATTTCTTCACCCGGTTAAACGGTTTATTCGTCTCTTCCAGCGCATTCTCGTCGAGCGATTCCATGCCCACGAAAACGGACACGCAGCCGCTGTCGGCGGCCAACTTCACCATGTCGGGATCATCGCCGAGAAAGAGCGTGGACTGGCACCCCCATTTAATGTTGAGCGGTTTGAGCGCTTCCCACAGTTCACGGCAGTAGCCCCGATTGCTGTTATGCAGGTCGTCCACGAAGGCAAAAATGGTCCCGTCTTCGACCCCCAACCGGATGCGCAGGCCGGTCCGAAAGGCCTGCCACAGGGAATCGCTTACCATGCGCTCGACCAGTTCGGCGCGAATCCATTGCTTGACTCGCGCGAGCTCTTTGACCACCTCGGCGACAGGCCGCCGGCGGGTCGTCTTGCCGTTGAACGGCGAGACGCTGCAGAACTCGCAATCGAAGTGACAGCCGCGGGTCGTAAAGCTGCATTGCCGGGTCATATACGCATCCGGGCTGAGCAACTCGACGATGGGACTCTTGTAATGCTCCAACGACGGGAAGGCGTCCATTTTATACATGCGCTTGAGAGACCCTCCCAGAAAATCAGAGACCACCTGCGGCCACAGGTCCTCGGCCTCTCCGCAAACAATGGCGTCGCAATAGCGAAGCGCCTCATCAGGGCAGTACGTGGGATGCACGCCGCCCAGCACGACCGTCTTCCCCCGCTTCCTGAATTCAGTCGCAATTTCATATGCGCGCGGCGCATAACAGGTCATGATAGAGAGCCCGACAAGATCGCAGGGTTGATCGAAATCGATGTCCTGCACGGCCTCATCCACCAAAACGACGTTCCAATCGGTGGGCGTATAGGCGGCAATGACCGGCAAGCTCAGTTTCGGGAACCAGACCGCGCGCCGCTCGCTCGCCGTGAGATGATAGGGGTTGTTCCTCGGATACGGATCAACGAGCAAGAGGGTGCGCGTCTGATCTGTTGATTGATGTGAATGCATAAATCTCGTCCTCCTCCTGACTCCTGAGAGGTCTTTACGGCGTCGGGGTAATCAGCGTTGGGGCCGCAGTTTATCTCGGTCTGACCTGCACGTCTCCACTTGGTCTTGCACTCGGATCAGTGATCTTCTCCGGAAAATCTCCTTCTTCCAGGCCCTGTTGCTGCGCTTCCGGCGATGGGCCGGCCGGCGCTCCGGCGATCGGCGGGGATGTCCGGCTCTCCGGCTGTTCGCGCCGCTGCTGCGCTTCCCGCTGAAGTCGCCCTTGTTCCTCAAGATCTTTCTGACGCTTCGCGTTGACGCCGATGGTTTCGGGAGCGACCGCCGGCCCGATGGTTCCGCAGGCTACGAGCCATCCGGCGCCGATCGCCAAGAGCAGCATATTCCGCAGGCGCCGTGCGCTCGCTCCTCGCCGGTGCCTCGCGGTCAAGACCCGGCTCATGCGAGCACTTTTTCCAGCGCCTTGAGCCGGGCCTCCACTCTCTTTCTCGCAGTTCCGCCGATTTGCCCCTTGCGCTCGAGGGCGCCCTCCAAGGTGATCACATCCAGCGCCTCTTTGTCGAACCGTTCGGAGAATGATCGCAGCTCAGCGAGCGTCACGCCCCGCAGATCCCGGTGTCGGTCCAAGCAATAACGGACGAGGCGGCCGATGACGGCATGCGCTTCCCGGAACGGCACGCCTTTGGTCGCGAGGTAATCCGCCAGCTCCGTGGCCAAAAGAAATCCGGATTCGGCCGCTCGCCTGATCGTGTCGCGGCGAACGATCAGCCCTTTGATCAGCTCGGCGTAGAGCGAGAGGGACGCCACGACCGTATCCAACGCGTCGAATAGCGCCTCCTTGTCCTCTTGCAGATCCCGATTATAACTCAGAGGCAATCCTTTTAGTGTCGTCAGCAGACTGACAAGATGGCCATACACCCGGCCGGTCTTACCTCGAACCAATTCGGGCACGTCGGGATTTTTCTTCTGCGGCATCATACTGCTGCCGGTGCAGAACGCGTCCGGCAATTCCACAAAGTGGAACTCCTGCGAGGACCAGAGCACGAACTCTTCGCTGAGCCGCGACAGGTGCATCATGATGAGGGACAGGGCCGAGAGAACCTCCACGACAAAGTCCCGATCGGAGACGGCATCGAGACTGTTCTCGGTGATCCGTTGAAATCCCAGCAGGCGCGCGGTGTAGGCGCGGTCGATCGGGTAATTCGTGCCGGCGAGCGCGCCCGATCCCAACGGCATCACGTCGAGCCGAACCAGCGCGTCCCGCACCCGTCCCTTGTCTCGATCCAACATCTCGACGTACGCCAAGAAATGATGCGCCAGCAGAACCGGCTGCGCGCGCTGAAGATGAGTATAGCCCGGCATGATGACATCGAGATGTTGCCTGGCTTTGGCAAGAAGCGCCTGTTCGACGCGGGTAATTTCGCCGAGCAGGATCGCCAGAGTATCGCGCAGGTAGAGACGGAGATCCAACGCCACCTGATCGTTCCGGCTTCGGCCGGTATGCAGCTTGCCGCCCAGCGGCCCGATCAGCTCGGTGAGCCGCCGTTCGATGGCCATGTGAATATCTTCATCGTCCGGCCGAAACGCAAAGCGATCGCCGGCTAACTCGACCCGCACCTTTTCCAATCCACCGATCAACTGAGTTGCCTCGCGCCGCGACAGCACGCCGGCTCGCGCGAGGGTCTGACAGTGCGCGATACTGCCGCGGATGTCGTGGGCATAGAGACGGCGATCGAATGAGAGCGACGATGTAAAGCGTTCGACACGTTGATGGGTCCGCTCGCGAAACCGGCCGCTCCAGGGTTTGCCGGCCGGCTTGACCGCGGGTGGGGCTAAGGCTGTTTTTCGTGGACCCATGCGCCTCGCTGTACGGCGGTTCATTCCGGCTTACGATCGGCGAGCCTTGCGTCCCTGCGCGCGGATGGCGAGCCGTAACGCGCTCAAACGGATAAACCCTTCCGCATCCTTCTGGCGATAGGCTTCGTCTTCCTCAAATGTCGCGAGGTCCAAGCGATACAGGGATCGATCCGACTTCCGTCCGACGACGGTGCAGTTTCCCTTATAGAGTTTGATCCGGACCGCGCCCGTGACGTCCTGCTGCGCCTCGTCCAGCGCCTTTTGCAACATCTCCCGCTCCGGCGCGTACCAATACCCGTAGTAAATGAGCTCGGCATATCGCGGGATCAAGCTCTCGCGAAGATGGAGCACCTCCCGGTCCATCGTGATCGACTCCAAGCCTCGATGGGCGGCATGGAGGATGGTGCCGCCCGGCGTTTCATACACGCCGCGCGATTTCATCCCCACGTAACGATTTTCCACGAGATCCACCCGTCCTATCCCATGCGCTCCGCCGAGCGTGTTGAGATGAGCCAACAGAGTGGCAGGTGTCATCCGCTTGCCGTCTACCGCGACCGGGTCGCCGCGCTCATATTCGATTTCAACTTCACGCGGTTTGTTCGGCGCTTTCTCGGGCGATACCGTCATTTGGAAAATTTCCTCGGGCGGCGCTTCCCACGGATCTTCGAGAATGCCGCCCTCATAGCTGACGTGGAACAGATTGAGATCCATGCTGTAGGGCTTGGCTTTGGTCGCCGTCACCGGGATGCCATGCGCCGAGGCGTATTCGATTAACTCGCGCCGAGACCGAAAGCTCCATTCGCGCCACGGGGCGATGATCCTGACTCGTGGATCGAGCGCGAGATAGGTCACCTCGAATCGAACCTGATCGTTACCTTTGCCGGTCGCGCCGTGCGAGACCGCGTCCGCCCCTTCTTTGCGGGCCAATTCAATCTGGCGCCGCGCGATCAGCGGCCTGGCGATGGATGTTCCCAGGAGATAACTCCCTTCGTACACCGCGTTGCCGCGCAGCATGGGGAAAATGTGCTCTTTGACGAAAACCTCCCGCAGATCTTCTACATACGCTTTGGAGGCGCCGACGGACAAGGCCTTGGCTTTGACGGCCTTCAGATCTTCGCCTTGGCCAAGGTCCGCGCAAAAGGCAATCACTTGGCAGCCGTAGGTTTCGCGAAGCCACTTGAGAATGACCGACGTATCGAGACCTCCCGAGTAAGCCAACACGACTTTCTTGACAGTATCTCGCTTCATTTCGTCCCTTGCCCCTTGCCTCGCCCAGCCAGCAATTCGACAAGAATGGCTTTTTGCATATGGAGTCGATTTTCCGCTTGATCGAGCACGACCGACTGCGGTCCGTCGAGAACGCCGGCGGTGATTTCCTGGCCCCGATGCGCGGGAAGGCAGTGCATCACCATCGCGTTAGGGCGAGCACCCTTCAAGAGTCGTTCATTGAGTTGATAGGGTGTCAGCGTCTTGAGCCGGCGCGTCTGCTCCCGTTCCCGGCCCATGCTGATCCACACGTCGGTGTAGAGGACGTCCGCCTCCTTGACCGCCACATGCGGATTGTCGGTAATTTGAACAAACCCACCGGTGTGCTCGGCCTCGGCGCGAGCCAGATCGACGATGCGTTGGTCCGGTTCATAGCCGCTCGGGCACCCCAGGCTGATCGTCATGCCCATCTTGGCGGCGCATTCGATCAAGGAATTGGCGACGTTGTTGCCGTCTCCGACGTACGCGATTTTGATACCCTTGAGCCGCCGCTTTTTCTCTTGAATCGTCAGCAGGTCCGAAAGGGCTTGGCACGGGTGGCATAGGTCCGTGAGACCGTTGATGACCGGGATGGTCGCCTGGTGGGCCCACTCTTCGACGATCGCCTGGTCATAGGTGCGAACAACCAGACCATCTAGATATCGTGACAGCACGCGGGCGGTGTCGGCAATGCTCTCCCCTCGACAAAGCTGAATATCGGAGGCTGACAAGAACAGGGATTGCCCGCCCAACTGGTTCATGCCGGCTTCGAACGACACCCGCGTTCTCGTGGACGGCTTCTCAAAGAGCAGGCCCAACGTGGCTCCCGCCAGCGGCTGATAGCGCAAGCCCCGCCGGCGCTTAGCCTACAAGTCGGCCGCCGCCCGCAGCAGTTTCGTCACCTGACGCCGGGGAATGGCGCTGACCGTCAACAGATCCTTCCCAAATGCCGTAGAGGCCTTGCGGAATGCAGGCGATTGGGTCATGACGTCTGTCCTTTACAACCGTTTCGTGAGCACGTCCGTCAGGACATCGAGGAGGCGGTCAATCTCGCGCTGGGTGATAATGAGAGGTGGTACGAACCGCAAAACGTTGTCCATCGTGCAATTGATCAGAATGCCGCGGTTGAGGCAGTCGGCCACGATGTCTTTTCCATTGATGGTCAGTTCCAGGCCTTGCAACAAGCCCATGCCCCGCGCATCTTTGACGTTGGGGAGACGTTCCTTTAAGTCGAGCAGACCTTTCGCAAAGTACAGGCCCATCGTTTTGCTCTGAGCGAGAAGTTTGCCTTCCAGCAAGGCGCGCAGCACTGCCAATGCCGCGCTGCAGGCTAGCGGATTTCCGCCGAAGGTTGACGCATGGGTGCCGGGGGTGAACACCGCCGCCGCGTCGTCAGTCGCCAGGCACGCGCCGATCGGCACCCCTCCGCCGAGGCCTTTTGCCAGCGTCATGATGTCGGGTTGGACTCCGAACTGTTCATAGGCGAACAGCGTTCCGGTCCGGCCCATGCCGGTTTGCACTTCGTCAAAAATCAACAGGACATCCCGCTGGCGACACAGGTCGCGCAGCCCTTGGAGATAGGCCTGCTCGGCGACGTGAACACCGCCCTCGCCTTGAATGGGCTCGATCATGACGGCCGCCGTTGTGCCGCTTAACGCCTTTTCGACCGCGGGCAGGTCGTTGAACGGAACATGGATGAAGCCCTGGAGGAGCGGCTCGAACCCCTTCTGGATCTTGTCCTGGCCGGTCGCCGACAGCGTGGCCATCGTGCGGCCGTGGAACGACCGCTGCATGGTGATGATCTCGTACCGGTCGGGACCGTGCTTGTGATGCGCATACCGGCGGGCCAGCTTAATCGCGGCTTCGTTGGCCTCCGCGCCGCTATTGCAGAAAAACACCTTCTTCGCAAACGAGCGCATGACCAGGGTTTCAGCCAGCTTCACCTGCGGTTCGGTGAAATACAGGTTGGATGCATGCAGGAGGTGCTGCGCCTGTTTCTGAATGGCGGAGACGAGATCGGGATGGGAGTGTCCGAGCACGCTGACGGCGATCCCGCCGACAAAATCGAGATACTCTCGGCCTTCCAGATCATAGACACGACTGCCCCGCCCGCGCACGATGGAGATCGGCGCGCGGGCGTAGGTGTTCATCAAATACCGCGCGGCATTCTGTCGTAATTCTTCAGTGGGCATGGAAGGTGATGAGAATTTGGAAAAGGTAGCACAAGGGTTATGACCAGCGCAATAGAAACCGTCAGGTGAGCGCCCGTATCTTCTGATCTCCGTTGAACTTTTCCATCGTCTGTTGCTTGAGCCCGCGAATGCACAATGCTATAACTTCATCGCGTGAAAACCTGTGATAAATGTGCGCGGACGAATCCCGATGATGCGCTCTTTTGCCAGCACTGCGGCACGCCCATTTCTTCGGAAGCCGAATCGTCTATCCCGCCCCTGGATGAAGGAGCGATCTGGAGAGCCTTCATCGGCCCGAATGCGGACCGGTATCTCGAACAGTTCCGCAAGTTCACCTCTACCGGGACACCACGATTCGCCCTGACGTGGCACTGGCCGGCCTTCCTGGTCGATCCGTTCCTCTGGTTCCTGTACCGCAAGATGTATCTCTATGCGGTCGTCTACGCCGTCGGCCCCGTCGTCTCGGCCTATGTGACGGGAGATTTTACCGTTGGCATCGTCTGGCGCATCATGGCCGGGGTCAGCGCCAACTACATTTATTACTGGCATGCGAAAGAGCATGTGACGACCATTCGGGCGAAATCGCATCTCGACGGCGCCGCGCAGGCGCGCCTGCTCCGCGATCTGGGAGGAGTTCAGCCCTATGTGATCTGGCTGGCAGTAGTCCTACACGTCTTGCTCATCGCGATGATGATCATCATCGCCCGCGAAGGCCCGCCCGATGGCGAAAAAGACCAACCGGCCAGATCCAAGCCGGCCGCGATCCGAACGAGTCTCTGACCTTTCTTAATCCAAATCCTTTGTTTCTTTCAGGCAGTTCAAAAAGGCCGCCAACGAGGCCGCAGCGAATGTGGACGCCGAGGCGTACTGGGTAAGTA
>JBOHOS010000698.1:0-3846 GCA_050731295.1 Nitrospiraceae bacterium
AGGTAAGGTTGCTTTCCGAGGCTCATATGCCCTCCGGTGCGGGACCTGACCGAACGAAACCACGGACCACTTTCACAGCGGAACCGATCGATGGAAAAACGGAACTCAATGCAGAAGAAGGAATCGAAGGATGATAATGGCACAGGAATCTAACAAAATGATCACCACGAGTCAACCCGACTTTGGTCGTACACCTATTGCTTTGGATTCCGAAGAACTCAGTCGTGAGATGACGGCGCTGCGCGCCTGCCTTGACCTCGCAAGCGAAGCACCGCAAGAGCTCGCGGCTCGATTTCATACGACGCTCCGCCTTTCAAGGTCAAGACTTGTTTCTGTTTCTCCGGCTCCACCGTGCTGAGAAGATGTTCCCACCGAACCCCTCGCCGATGCGCCGGAAGCGTGAAGGTCAACGACTCATGATGCGCATTGAGAAGGATCAGCAGGGTTTCGCCGACCACATGCCGTCCTTTATCATCCGTTTCCTCGAGCGCATCGCCCGCTAAGCGGAGCGCGAGCGAACGGACATAGCCTTGGCTCCAATCTTCGTCGGTCATTTCCTTGCCATCAGGCCGGAACCACGCGATGTCCTTGACTTCGGACCCCCGAATACGGCGTCCTTGAAAAAACCGTCGGCGGCGCAGGACCGGTTGATCGCGGCGCAGCGCGATCAACTGTTGCGTAAAGGCCAAGAGAGAGCGGGCCGATCCATCGAGCTTCCAGTCATACCAACTGATGTCGTTGTCTTGGCAATACGCGTTGTTGTTGCCTCGTTGCGTGCGGCTGATCTCATCACCACCGCAAATCATGGGCACTCCTTGTGAAAGCAGAAGGATCGCCAGCATATTTCGCTTTTGACGCTCGCGGAGCGCTATGATTTCGGGGTTGTCGGTTGGCCCTTCGACTCCGCAGTTCCAGCTTTGATTGTCGTCGCTGCCGTCCCGGTTCTCCTCCCCATTCGCCTCATTATGTTTCTGACTGTAAGAGACCAAATCGTTCAGGGTAAATCCGTCATGCGCCGTGACAAAGTTGATGCTGGCATGCGGTCGCCTGCCGTTCATTTCATACAAATCGCTGCTGCCGGAGAGCCGATAGGCCAATTCAGCCACCTGGCTGCTATCGCCCTTCCAATAACGCCGGATCGTATCGCGATATTTTCCGTTCCATTCCGCCCACCCCACCGGGAAGTTGCCGACCTGATACCCCCCCTCACCCACATCCCACGGCTCAGCGATGAGCTTGACCTGCGAAATCACGGGGTCCTGGTGGATAATGTCGAAAAAGGCGCTCAGCCGGTCCACCTCGTGAAGTTCTCGCGCCAACGCCGAGGCGAGATCGAACCTGAACCCATCCACGTGCATTTCCAGCACCCAATAGCGCAAGCTGTCCATGACCAATTGAAGCGTGCGTGGATGCCGCACGTTCAGGGTGTTGCCGGTCCCGGTGTAGTCCATGTAATAGCGGCGATTATCATCGACCAATCGATAGTAGACGGCGTTGTCGATGCCGCGAAACGAGATCGTCGGCCCCAGATGATTCCCCTCGCCCGTGTGGTTATACACGACATCGAGAATCACCTCGATCCCCGCGCTATGGAGTGTCTTGACCATGGTTTTGAATTCACGGACGTGCCGGCCGCGAATGGGAGAAGTGCCGTAACGGATGTCGGGCGCAAAGAATCCGATCGAATTATAGCCCCAATAGTTCATCAGGCCTCGATCGGTAAGATGCTTGTCACGGACAAAATGGTGGACCGGCAGTAATTCAACCGCCGTGACGCCCAACGATTTCAAATAATCGATGGACGGGAGAGACGCCAACCCCGCATAGGTCCCACGTTGCTCTTCAGGCACGTCCGGATGGCGGGCCGTAAAGCCTTTCACGTGCACTTCATAAATGATCGTTTGGTCCCAGGGGGTGTGCAGGAGCCGGTCGCCTCCCCACGTGAACGCCTCTTCGATGACAACGCCTTTCGGCACGTTTCCCGCGCTATCGCGATCGTCTCGTGAGAGATCTGTCTGGGGATCGCCGAGCCGATACCCGAACATGGCATCGGACCAATCAATGGTTCTCGACATCGCTTTGGCATAAGGATCGACCAGAAGCTTCGCGGGATTGAATCGGTGGCCCTGTTCGGGCTCATAAGGTCCATGCACACGATACCCGTAGTGCTGGCCGGGCCTGACTTCCGGCAGATAGGCATGCCAGACGAAGTCCGTCCGTTCTTCGATCGGAATACGGTAAGCCTCCCGTGCGGGATCGCGCTCGTCGAACAGACAGAGTTCTACCTTCGTGGCATTTTCGGAGAACAGCGCAAAGTTCACGCCTTCTCCGTCCCAGGTCGCCCCGAGCGGGTACGGGCGTCCTCTCCAGATCCTCATGACTGACTCTCTTTCCGAATCTCCTCGTTGACGAGCCTTTCCGCCTCCAGCCAATCCTCCACATCCCGGCCCGAATCACCGCCGCGGCGTTCAAACAACTCGAAAGCTTTTCTCGCCACGCGGGCATTGAATTCAACCTCATTCAACCGAGTTCCGCTGTGAATCGCTCTCTTCTTTTCCCTCGGGCGCAGCTCCGGCTCGTGACCCGCTTTCTGCCCCGTGACTGATCGCCGTTTTGCCATGACCACTCCTCCTCAAACTTCTGGTTTGCCAGGATGACGGACATGAGCCACGTTCACTACCGGCAAAAGCCTGTTTCTTGTGTAGGACCTGCACGAATGGGTTGGCAGAGGATTTGCGTTCTGGCAGACTGCCAAAAACGAAGACTTTATGGAGACCTGACGATTATGTGGCAATTAGATCTCGGAGCCGTTGTTTCGGATTCATCCACAGTGCGGTTTAGAGTCTGGGCGCCTCACGCCCGCACGATAGCGGTCAAGCTCATCAATGAGACGCGTGGGCCTCTCGTCATGACGTCGCGGGACTTCGGCTACTTTGACGTGATTGTCGAAGGCGTGCCATCTGGAAGCCTCTACCGTTATGTGCTCGATGAAAAAACGGAACGTCCCGATCCCGCTTCGCGGTCACAGCCCCATGGTGTGCACGGGCCATCCGCCACTGTCAATCCGGGCTCGTTTCGTTGGACGGACGAGGGGTGGGGAGGCCTTCCCATGGATCGTCTCATCGTGTATGAACTGCACGTCGGCACGTTCACGAAGGAGGGAACATTCCGGGCGATCATTCCCCATCTGGCTTATCTGCGTGATGAGTTGGGCGTGACGGCGATCGAAGTCATGCCCGTCGCGCAGTTTCCCGGCACACGCAACTGGGGATATGACGGCGTCTATCCGTTTGCGCCGCAGTCCAGCTATGGCGGAGTGGACGGGTTGAAGGAATTGGTCAATGCCTGCCATGCGCACGGTCTCGCGATCGTGTTGGATGTCGTATACAACCACTTGGGACCCGAAGGGAATTATCTGGAAGACTTCGGGCCCTATTTTACCGATCACTATCGAACGCCGTGGGGCCGCGCGATTAATTACGACGGTCCCGATAGCGATGAAGTCCGCCACTACATCATCAGTAATGCGCTGTACTGGGTCAGCGAGTATCATATCGACGGCCTGCGGCTCGACGCGATCCACGGCATCTACGATTTCAGCGCGCGCCACATCCTCGCGGAACTCACCGAGTCGGTCCATCGCGAAGGCGAGCGGCTGGGCCGATCGATTGTGGTCATGGCCGAAAGCGATCTGAACGATGTGCGGGTGATCGCCCCGCCCGGCGATGGCGGACATGGATTGGACGGCCAGTGGAGCGACGATTTCCATCATGCGCTCCACACCGTGCTCACCGGAGAACGCGCAGGTTATTACGAAGATTTTGGCCGGCTTGAACAGCTCGCGAC
>JBOHOS010000699.1:0-1743 GCA_050731295.1 Nitrospiraceae bacterium
CAATAAGACTTATCTCGATCTTTCCAGTCAGCTCCGTCTCTTTGGAAAGGAGGACAAGGACCTGGGCGTTCGACCCGAACGGTTGATTCGAGAGCTAACCGAAACCGAGTTTATCCGTCGCCACCAATGCCTGGTGCGCTCGCTCGCGGCCTTCGAGAAAAGCGAGTACGCCGACGATTGGCGAGAACTGATGCGTCTCTACATGGTACGGCGTACCCGCAGTTTCATCCAGGGCAACTACGCCCAGACCGATCCCGCGAACGGTCGCAGGTTTCTCACCTTCGAGGACGGGAGCCGATCCTACTTTCCAAACAGAGTTCCTAAGACAGTGACATTTAAGATCGACGATGCGAACCCTTCGGACCAGTACGCCCGACTCTATGCCCCGAATATTGTGGATACCATTAACGCGCTCAATCTTCCGCGGTATGGATTGGGAAACTATGTGGCTGCGACGCCACACGAACCACCGACGCAAACCGAAGCCAAATTCCTACAAGACCTCTCGCGCGCCGGGAAACGGCTCATGGGGTTCTGTCGAACCAACCTCTTCAAGCGTCTCGAAAGTAGCGGACAGGCCTTCGTGCAGTCCATCGAACGGCACGTTCTCCGAAACTACGTGTTTCTTCACGCGATCGAAAACCGGAAACCGCTCCCCATCGGCACACAAGATGCGGAGATGCTCGATGCGCGCATTTATGATGAAGACGCGGATGCCGCCGAAGCCGCGATTGGGCTGTTCGAAGAGGAGGAGAACGACCAGGGGCTTAAGCAGTTGCCGACCAGTTCACTGCGAAACGTGAAAGACTTCCCTCGGCGAGTTGCCGAGATCTATGAGGAGTATGCCGGCCTATACAAGCGCCGGTTCAAATGGCTATCTCCTGGACTGTTCGTAAAGTCATTGGAGAAAGACTTGCTGAGCGACACACAAGCCCTGTTGAAGATTCTAGACATATGCGGCGAGTGGGACTCGAACAAGGACGCGAAGCTTGATGCCCTCGTCAATTTGCTCAAGAAGAAGCATCCGAAAGACAAGATCATCGTCTTCACCCAATTCGCCGACACCGTCCGGTATCTGGAGAGTCAGCTCGCTGGGCGAGGCATCACAACGTTGGCCGGTGTCACGGGAGACTCGACGAATCCCACCGCCTTGGCATGGCGTTTCAGTCCAGACAGCAACGGCAAGCGCGAGACTCTGGAGCCGAATGAAGAGTTACGTGTTCTGGTTGCCACAGACGTGCTCAGCGAAGGACAAAATCTGCAAGACGCGGCGATCGTAGTCAACTTCGATCTACCGTGGGCAATTATTCGACTAGTCCAGCGCGCGGGACGCATAGACCGCATTGGACAAAAAGCTGAGAACATCCTCTGCTATTCCTTTCTTCCAGCCGAAGGAGTGGAACGCATCATCCGTCTCCGAGCAAGGGTGCGTCGACGGTTGCAGGAAAACGCCGAAGTGGTCGGCACAGATGAAGCCTTCTTCGAGGATGACCGAAACGACCGAGCGGTCTTAGACCTCTATCATGAGAAAGCCGGGATTCTAGACGGCGACGCCGATACTGAAGTGGATTTGGCTTCCTATGCCTATCAAATCTGGAAGAACGCGATTACCGCCGATCCCACCCTGCAAAAAATCATTCCCGACCTGCCGCCAGTCATCTATGCAACACGGGAGTACGAGCCGACCGACAAGCAACCGAATGGCGTGCTCGTCTACCTGCGAACTGCAGAAGGCAACGATGC